>NZ_JBHXRW010000027.1:0-112519 GCF_042716635.1 Streptomyces sp. NPDC058664
GTTGATAGGCCGGATGTGGAAGCCCCGTAAGGGGTGGAGCTGACCGGTACTAATAGGCCGAGGGCTTGTCCTCAGTTGCTCGCGTCCACTGTGTTAGTTCTGAAGTAACGAACTGTGCCGATTTCCGGTTGGTTAACTTCATAGAGTTTCGGTGGTCATAGCGTTAGGGAAACGCCCGGTTACATTCCGAACCCGGAAGCTAAGCCTTTCAGCGCCGATGGTACTGCAGGGGGGACCCTGTGGGAGAGTAGGACACCGCCGAACAATCATTGTGGGAAAGCCCCGCACCTTCTGGTGCGGGGCTTTTCTGCGTTTACAGGCCGGACGGGCCCGGGCCCTTTCAGGTCGGTGTGACCAGTTGTGTGTCGTACGCCAGGATCACCGCCTGGACGCGGTCGCGGGCGCCGGTCTTGGCGAGGATGCGGCCCACGTGGGTCTTCACCGTGGACTCCGCGAGATGCAGGCGTTCCGCGATCTCGGTGTTCGTCCAGCCCTGGCCGATGACCGTGAGGATCTCGCGTTCCCGGTCCGTGAGGGAGGCGAGGCGGGAGTCCTCCTCACGCGGGGCCGTCGTGGGGGCCGACGGCAGATGGTGGACGTAGGCGTCCAGGAGACGGCGGGTCAGGCTCGGGGCCACCACCGCGTCGCCGCTCGCGACCGCGCGGATGCCCGCGAGGAGCTCCTCCGGCTGGGCGTCCTTCACCAGGAAGCCGCTCGCGCCGGCGCGGAGGCCGTCGTACGCGTACTCGTCCAGGTCGAAGGTGGTGACGATCAGGATCCGGGTGCGGTCGCCGGTGGCGATGATGCGGCGGGTGGCCTCGATGCCGTCGAGGCCGGGCATCCGGATGTCCATCAGGACGACGTCCGGATGGAAGCGGTCGACCAGCCGGATGGCTTCGGCGCCGTTCGACGCCTCTCCTACGACGGTCATGTCGTCCTGGCTCTCGAGCAGCATGCGGAAGCCGAAGCGCTGCATCGGCTGGTCGTCCGCGATGAGAACGGTCGTCACGAGGGGGAGCCCTCCCGGGGGAGTCGGAGTCGGACGGTCCAGCCGCCGGTCGGCAGCGGGCCGCAGTCGAGTGTGCCGTCGTAGAGGGCCGCGCGCTCGCGCATGCCCGTGAGGCCCTGTCCCTGGCCGGGGGAAGGGCGGCGCGTCGTCGTTCCCGTGTCGGTGACCTCCACCCGTACCTCCGCAGGGGTGTGTGCCAGGAGGACGGTCGCCCTCGCTCCGTCGCCGGCGTGCTTGAGGGTGTTCGTCAGGGCCTCCTGCACCACCCGGTAGACCGTCAGCTGGGCGCCCGGCGCGAGCGGTCGGGCGATGGGTTCGTCACGGAGGTCGAAGCGTACGGACAGGCCCGCCTTGCGCACGCCGGTGATCAGGGCGTCCAGGTCGGCCAGGGTGGGCTGGGGGTCGCGTACCGCCTCCTGCTCGTCGTCGCGGAGGACGCCGAGGAGGCGGCGGAGTTCCCCGAGGGCCTCACGGCTCGTCGTACCGATGGCGTCGAGGGCCTGGGCGGCGCGCTCGGGGCTCTTCGCCGCCGCGTACCGGCCGCCGTCCGCCAGACCGGTGATGACCGAGAGGTTGTGGCCGATGATGTCGTGCATCTCGCGGGCGATGCGGGTGCGTTCGGCCGCCGCGGCGAGCCGAACCTCCTGGTCGCGCTCGATCTCCAGGCGGCGGGCCCGGTCGACGAGGCCCGCCGTGTAGTCCTTGCGGGCACGGACCGCGATGCCGAGGAGAGCGACGAGCGCGTACGCCCACAGGACGGGGATGACGCGCTGGTCCCAGGCCTCCCGGGAGAAGCGCAGCGCCCCCGTCACGAGGGGCGGCACGATGAAGGCCAGGGACCACAGGAGCGCGCGGGGCGGGCGGAGCAGCGCGATGTGGAAGACCGGGAGCATCTGGAGGTAGGAGGCCTGGAGGAAGGCGCCGGAGGCGTCGCCGGCGAGGGCCGCGCAGGCCATCACGGCGAGGACGGCCAGGGGGTGGCGGCGGCGCCAGTACAGCGGCAGGGTGATGACCAGGCCGAGGACGGTCACGAACCAGGTGGGGAGGGTCGGGTCGGGGGCGGTGTTCCGCCAGCCGCCCGACGCGTCCACGAGCGCCGCCACCGTCCAGAGGAGCGTCACGGTGGCGTCCCACGGCCAGGGGTGCCGGGTGTCGAAGGCCCGGAGCCGGTCCAGCAGGCGCTGGACGTGTCGGCTCAGGCCCGTCGGTCCGGCCGTGTGCGGCGGCTCCTTCGTGGTCATGCCGTCATCTTCCTCATACGTCCCGGCGGTTGAGCAACAGGGCGGGGGCGGCGAGGGCCGCGACCGCCCAGAGGAGCAGGGCGAGCAGGGCGGCGCCGGGGGAGGCGGCACCCGGCAGGGGGGTCGCGGAGCCGAGGGCGCCGGCCGCCTGGGTGGGGAAGTACCGGACGGCGGTGTCCATCGCCTCGTACGGGAGCATTCCGAGGACCTCGGGGACGATCAGGACCCCGCCGACGAACGCGCCGATCGCGCCCGGTACCGAGCGGAGGGCGGCGCCGAGACCGAGGGCGATCACGCCGAGGAGGGTGACGCCGGCGGCGTTGCCCGCGACGGCGGCGAGGACGCCGTCGTCGGTGAGGGAGGCGGCCTGGTCGGTGTCGGAGAGGAAGAGCTGGGCGGTGAGGAAGGTCAGTAGGGCGGTGAGGAACGAGAGCGTGAAGACGGTGGCCGTGTAGACCGCGGCCTTCGCCCACAGGACGGGGAGGCGGCGTGGGACGGCGGTGAGGGAGGCGCGGATCATGCCCGTCGCGTACTCGCCGGCCGTGACCAGGATGCCGAGGACGGCGAGGGCGATACCGCCGAGCTGGGAGCCGTAGAGGGTGAGGACGACGGTGTCGACGTCGGAGTCACCGCCGTCGGAGGTGTAGGTGGCGCCCATGAGGACGCCGACGCCGAGGACGAGTGCGACGGCGGTGAGGACGGTGGCCCAGGTGGAGCGGACGGTCCACAGTTTGTGCCACTCCGAGTGGAGTACGCGCGCGTGGGTGAGGGCCGGGGCGACGGTCGGGGGCGTGGTCATGCGGGGGCTCCCTGGTATTCGACGGAGTCGTGGGTGAGGGCCATGAACGCCTGCTCCAGGGAGGCGGCCTGCGGGGTGAGTTCGTGGAGGGGGACGCCGTGGGCGGCGGCCGCGCGGCCGATCTCCGGTGCGTCGGGGCCGGTGACGAGGAGGGTGTCGGGTGCCTCCACGGTGATTCCGGCGCCCGGCAGCAGGGTGCGCAGCCGGGCCGCCTCGGGGGTGACGACCTTGGCCGAGGCGCCGCCGGAGGCCCGTACGAGTTCGTCCACGGTCGTGTCGGCGAGGAGCCGGCCCTTGCCGATGACGATGAGGTGGTCGGCGGTGAGGGCCATCTCGCTCATGAGGTGGGAGGAGACGAGGACGGTACGGCCTTCGGCGGCCAGGGTTTTGAGGAGGGTGCGGATCCAGAGGACGCCCTCGGGGTCGAGGCCGTTGACCGGTTCGTCGAGGACGACGGTGGCCGGGTCGCCGAGGAGGGCGGCGGCGATGCCGAGGCGCTGGCCCATGCCGAGGGAGAAGCCCTTGACGCGTTTGTGGGCGACAGGGGTGAGGCCGCTGAGGGCGAGGACCCGCTCCACGCGTGCGCGGGGGATGCCGTGGGTGTGGGCGAGGGCCATGAGGTGGTGGTGGGCGGAGCGGCCGGGATGGATCGAGCGGGCTTCCAGGAGGGCGCCGACCTGGGTCAGGGGCGCGCGGTGGGCCGCGTAGGGGCGGTCCCCGATGGTCGCGTGGCCGCGGGTGGGGGCGTCGAGGCCGAGGATCATGCGGAGGGTGGTGGACTTTCCGGCTCCGTTGGGGCCGAGGAAGCCGGTGACGGCGCCGGGGCGGACGGTGAAACTGAGGTCCTCGACGACGGTGGTGTCCCCGTACCGCTTGGTGAGGTGCTCTGCTCGGATCATGCTTCGACGTTAGGGAGCGGGCGGCGGAGGGACGTCCGACCGGGGGCGGGAGGTGGGCGGTGGGCGTAGTACCTGGGTACGACGGGGGAAAAGGCCTTGTCAGGGCGGGAGGCGCTGGTCAGGATCGCGGCATGGACTATTCGATACGCACCGTCCGCGCCGACGAATGGGAGAAGGCCCGGGAGTTGCGGCTCGCGGCGCTTCAGGACCCGGTCGCGCACCTCGCTTTCCTGGATACGTACGAGGCTGCCGTGGAGCGGCCGGACTCCTTCTGGCGGGAGCGGACCGAGGGGGGATCGGAGGACGGGCCCGGCGCGGTGCGCCAGTTCGTCGCGGAGGCACCGGACGGGCGCTGGGTGGGCACGGTGACGGTGCTGGTGGAGCGGGTCGGGGCCGAGCTGATCTTCGGGGCCGCACCCGAGGTCGAACAGACCCATGTCGTCGGGGTGTTCGTACGGGAGGAGGCGCGCGGCTCGGGGGTGATCGACGCGCTGTTCGAGGCGGCGGCGGAGTGGTCCTGGTCGCTGGTGGAGCCGCGGATCGAGCGGACGCGGTTGTACGTGCACGCCGAGAACACGCGGGCGCAGGCGGTGTACCGGCGGCTCGGATACACGGCGACCGGTGCCCGGGTCGCCGTGCCCGGCAGCGAGGACGAGGTCGAGCTGGAGTACGAGCTGCCGCGACCGGTCTGATCAGCCGCCCTGATCGGGCGGGTGCGGTCAGTGGCTGAGCGAGTTCTCCGGCCAGCGGGTCCTGGCCTGTTCGCGGGAGCGCATCAGGGCCAGGGTCGGGAGGCCCTGGGTGGTTCCGGTGGCGAGGAGTTCGGGGAGCCGGGGGAGCGGGGCCACGGCTGCGACGTCCTCGAGGACGAGCGTCAGTGGTGGGTCGAGCCGACCGTCGGATGACCGTGCGGCCATGCGGCGGCCGTGCTCGACCACGCTTGCGGCGAGGGCCGTCAGGAGCGGCATGGCGCCGGGGTGGGCGCGGGGATCCTCGATCGGTTCCCCCACCACGTAGAGGGTGCCCCCTTCGGGGAGGAAAGATGCCAGTGCCAGCGAATCCGTTCGATTCGGGGTGCAGGCCTCGCGGATGTGGACCGAGGCCAGCGAGGCGAACGCACGGGCCGTCAGTTCCTGGGCGGTGCGGCGGCTTTCGGGGTGGGCGGTGAGGGCCGATTCGAGGAGCCCCGCGTGGCCCGAGGCGGCCTTGGGGTGGCTGCGGAGGATCCGTACCGGCTCGGGGGCGCCGGTGCCCTGGGCCCAGCGGTGGACCTGGCGGAAGGGGCGTCCGTCGACGGCGGCGGCGTGCAGCCAGCAGCGCAGGAGCGTTTCCGCGGTGTCGGCGGTGGCCGCGTCGAGGCGGGAGTGCGGGCGTACGGGGGCGAGCAGTGCGGCCGCCCGTTCCTGCGCGGTGTCCGGGTTCTCGCAGCCGTCCGACGGGGACCAGTGGAGGCGGGCCGGGGTGTCGCAGAGGTGTCCGGGGTCGTAGAGGAGGACGGGGCCGAGCTTGCCGCGCGCGTCCTTGGTGGCGGCCCAGACGGTGGGGTCGGAGGTGACGACGAGGACCGGGCCGTCGGCGTCCTGGATCGCCTGGACGGCGGCGGGGCGGCGGGCCTCCGGGGGGCCGTAGAGGAGGCTGGGGGAGGTGCCGGGGGCTTCCCACAGGGGCGCGGGTGCCTGGGCCGGCCGCGGGGTCGGCGGCTGTTCCTCGGCGGGACGGCGCGGGGCCGGCGGGCTCGCTTCTCGTACGGGCGCGGGGGCCTCGTCCACGGGTGCGGGAGCCTCGTCCCGTACGGGGTCGGGGTCTTCGTCCCGCACCGGCCCGTACGCCCCCGCCCTGCGGTGCGCGCGGACCGTGCGCCAGCGGGCGATCGTGCCGAGGACGAAGACCGCGAGGACGATCAGGATCATCGCCTCGCCGATCAGCAGGCCCCAGAAGAGCCCGTATCCCGAGAGCTGTCCCGGCGGGGTGGTCGGCCAGGCCGCCGGGAGGTCCGTGGGGGCGGTCACCAGGGAGCGCAGGGCGGACGGCGTGCCCGTGAGGGTGATGCCCTCCGGCCAGGCTCCGTGGGAGAGGAGGGCGGCCAGGCCGGTCGCCGTCCACACCAGGACCGTGAGGCAGAGGAGGAGGCCGAACAGGCTGAGCAGGAGCCCGTCGGAGATCCCTCCCCCTCCCTTCCGTGCCGTGTCCATCCGGTTACGCCACCGTCGACTGGGACGTGCCGTTCATCTGCTCCTCGATGAGGATCGCGCGCTGTTCCGTCTCCCACTCCAGTTCCGGGTCGACGGCCGAGGCCTCGGTCATGGCGCGGTCGGTGTAGACGAGGGGGCGTTCCTTCTCGGTGATGAGGTGTTTGACCACCTGCACGTTGCCGTTGACGTCCCAGACCGCGATGCCGGGGGTGAGGGTCGGGATGATCTCGACCGCCCAGCGGGGCAGGCCGAGGACCCGGCCCGTGTTGCGTGCCTCGTCGGCCTTCTGGGCGTAGATGGTCCGGGTGGAGGCCATCTTGAGGATCGCCGCGGCCTCCTTCGCCGCCGCTCCGTCGACGACGTCGGAGAGGTGGTGGACGACGGCGACGAAGGACAGGCCGAGCCGGCGGCCGAACTTCAGCAGACGCTGGAACAGCTGGGCCACGAAGGGGCTGTTGATGATGTGCCAGGCCTCCTCGACGAGGAAGATGCGCTTCTTCCGGTCGGGGCGGATCCAGGTGTGCTCCAGCCAGACGCCGACGATCGCCATCAGGATCGGCATGGCGATGGAGTTGCGGTCGATGTGGGACAGGTCGAAGACGATCAGGGGCGCGTCGAGGTCGATGCCGACGGTCGTCGGACCGTCGAACATGCCGCGGAGGTCACCGTCCACCAGCCGGTCGAGGACGAGGGCGACGTCCAGGCCCCAGGCCCGTACGTCGTCTATGTCGACGTTCATCGCCTCGGCCGATTCCGCCTCGGGGTGGCGGAGCCGCTCCACGATGTCGGTGAGGATCGGCTGCCGGTCGGTGGTGTGGTCGATGACGTGGGCATGGGCGACCTTGAGCGCGAAGCCGGACCGCTCGTCGAGGCCGTGGCCCATCGCCACCTCGATGATCGTACGGAGCAGGGCGAGCTGTCCCGTGGTCGTGATCGAGGGGTCGAGGGGGTTGAGGCGGATCCCGGAGTCGTTGGCGACCATCGGGTCCAGACGGATGGGGGTTATCCCCAGCTCCTGGGCGATGAGGTTCCACTCGCCGACGCCGTCCTCGCCCTGTGCGTCGAGGACGACGACCTGCCGGTCGCGGAACCGGAGCTGGCGGAGCACGTACGTCTTCTCCAGGGCCGACTTGCCGTTGCCCGACTCGCCGAGGACCAGCCAGTGCGGGGCGGGGAGTTGCTGCCCGTACAGCTGGAAGGGGTCGTAGATGTACCCCTTGCCGCTGTAGACCTCGCGGCCGATGATGACGCCGGAGTCGCCGAGGCCGGGAGCGGCGGTCGGCAGGTAGACGGCCTGGGCCTGCCCGGTGGAGGTGCGGACGGGCAGACGGGTCGTCTCCACCTTCCCGAAGAGGAAGGAGGTGAAGGCTTCGGTGAGGACGGACAGCGGATCTCGCATGGGTCTGTGCCCCTTCGGCCCTAGCGGCGGATGCCGGTCGCGAACGGCAAGGTGTTCACAAAGGCCCGGTGGTGCTCGCGGTCGCACCACTCCAGCTTGAGATACGACTTGCCGGCGGAGGCCCTGATCGTGCGCTTGTCCCGGGCCAGGGCCTCGGGCGAACGCGACGACACCGTGATGTACCCGACGAGGTTCACCCCGGCCGCGCCGCTGGCGAGATCTTCACCCCGCTGGTCGAGCCGGCCGTGGGCGGCGATGTCGCGCGGGTCGACCGTGCGGTTCATCTTCGCGGCGCGGCTGGCGTCGGCCTCGTCGTTGGTCTTCTCGGTGAGCATCCGCTCGATGGCGACCTCGGTGGGCTCCAGGTCCATGGTCACGGCGACCGTACGGATCACGTCCGGGGTGTGGACGAGGAGGGGGGCGAGGAAGTTGACGCCGACCGGGGTCATCGGCCACTCCTTCACCCAGGCCGTGGCGTGGCACCAGGGGGCGCGGGTGGAGGACTCGCGGGTCTTCGCCTGGAGGTACGTCGGTTCCATCGCGTCGAGTTCGGCCGGCCAAGCGTTTCGTTTCGTCATGGCCTGGATGTGGTCGATGGGGTGGTCCGGGTCGTACATGGAGTGCACGAGGGAGGCGAGCCGGGACTGGCCGAGGGGCTGGCGGACCCGGATGTCGGCCTCGGCGAGGCGGGCGCAGATGTCGGTGAGCTCGCGGGCCATGACGACGGCGAGGCCGGCGTCGCGGTCGAGGCGGCGGGCGCCGGAGGCGTGCTTGGCGGCGCGGGCCATGGCGTTGGCCTCGGCGGCGAGGTCCCGCGTGTAGTGCATGCAGGCGACGAGGTAGGCGCGGTGCTGCTCGCTGGAGGTGGAGACCATCGACTGGAGCTGGTCGTACGACTCCATGAGCCACGCGGGCGCGTGCGGGTCGCCGCGCTGGCCGACGTCCTTGGCGTGCGCGTCCGGGTCGGCGGGGAGGGTGCGGGCCAGCATCTGGAGGCGGGTGACGAAGCCGTCGCCGTTGGCGACGTGCTTCAGGAGGGTGCCGAACCGGTCGACCAGGGCCTCCTGGTCCTCGCTGTCGCGCAGGCCGACGCCGGGGCCCTCGATCTCGATGGCGGCGGTGACCGTACGGCGGTCGGCGTGCAGGAGGACGGCGATCTCGTCGGGGCCGAAGGGGGCGGCGAGCCAGCCGACGCGGCCGATGCCGGGTGGCGGGCCGACCTCGACCTCGCGGCCGTCCAGGCGGGTGCCGGCCTCGGCGACGACGGAACGGTAGGCCGTACCGCGCTTGAGCATCCGCTTGTAGCTGCGGTTGATCTCGAACCACTTGTAGAAGGTGCGCTGCTTGTACGGGAGGTACACGGCGGCGATGGCGAGCATGGGCAGACCGGCGAGGAGCGCGATCCGCACGGGGAGGACGGGGACGAGGAGTCCGCTCATCATGCCGAGGAAGGCACCGACGATGATCAGGGCGATCTCGCCGGTCTCGCGGTTCTTGCCGACGATCGCGTTCGGCCGGGCACGGCCCACGAGATACGTACGGCGGGGCGCGACCGGCTGGGACTGGGTCGTCAACGCCCTCCACCTCCAGAGTTCTTGCGGTTGCTGTGCGGGGTGCCCGTGGTGGGGCTGCTGCTACGGGGCGGGGGCGGGGGAGTCGCACCGCCGCCACCGCCGCGGCTGCTGTGGGCGGCCATGCCGCCGGACATGGGGTTGGCGGGGCGGGCGGCCTGGGCGCCGCTCTGGCCGCCGCCGTCGCCGCGGGAGCTGTGGGTCTTGATGCCCTGGGAGACGAGGGAGGCCGGGGAGGTCATGACGGCCGCGGCCGCGTTCTCGCCCGCGCGGTGGAGACGGTTGTTGCGGGAGGCGGCGATCTCGTCGCCGAAACCGGGGACGAAGCGGTAGATCATCGCGGAGGCGAAGATCGCGAGCAGGATGATCGCGAGTCCGGACACGACGGCGGAGAACGAGTCCGGGCCGGTGCCCGAGGAGAGCGCCCCGGCCAGCCCGAGGACGATCACGATGACCGGTTTCACCAGGATGATCGCGATCATGATGCCGGCCCAGCGGCGGACGTGCCCCCACATGTTCTTGTCGACGAGGCCCGAGTAGACGACGACACCGAGGAGCGCGCCGACGTACAGCATGACGGCGCGGAGGAACAGCTCCAGGTACAGCACGCCCGCGGCGACGACCGTCACCAGGGACACGATGATCAGCATGATCGGGCCGCCACCGATGCTGTCGCCCTTCTGTAGGGCCTGCTTGAAGCTTCCGAAGAAGACGTCGGTCTGCTGGCCGGTGCCGGCGGCGATGACCTCGGTGACGGCGTCGGTGGCGTTGACGACGGTGTAGAGGATCAGCGGGGTGAAGGCGGAGGCCAGGACCGTCAGCCAGAGGAAACCGATGGCTTCGGAGAGCGCGGTGGTGAGGGGGACGCCCCGGATGGCGCGCTTGGCGACGGCGAGCAGCCAGATGAGGAGGGTGAGGAAGGTGGAGGCGGCGAAGACGATCGCGTACCGGCCGAGGAACTCCATGTTGGTGAAGTCGACGTCGGCGGTCTCTTTGACGGCCTTGGAGAGGTAGTCGATGGTGGCGACGGCGGCGTCGGCGCAGCCCCGGGCGAGGGAGGCGAGGGGGTCGAGGGCGGTGGTGGGGTCGGTGAGGGTGGACCTGTCGGCACCACCACCGGTTCCGGGACGGTCGGTTTCGGAGCAGTAGTCCCTTGCGGGGCCGCGGATCAGGTCGCAGGGATTGTTGCTGCTGCTCGGGCTGGGGGTAGGCGTGGGCGCGGCGAAGGCGCGGCCGGCGAAGAGCACGGCGGCCGTCTGGGCCATGCCGAGCGCCGCGGCGACCCTGGCGACGCGCGGGAGGCGCTTACCGGGCATAGGTGAAGCCTCCGAACTGACCGACTGCGTCGCTCATTTCCTCCGCCGTGGAGGCCCTCTGGTCGCTGCCGACAGGCACCGGTCCGTCCTTCTGGCTGAAGGCGGTGACCTTCCAGTCCTCGTCGACCCATTGCAGGTCGTACGTGTTGGTGTACCAGGCCTCGGAAACGGGGTTCTTCGAACCTTCACCGGCCATCCCGAACAGGGACGAGTACCAGACCGACACCGTGGCCTTGTCGTCCGTGTAGCTCTCGACCTTCGTCCCCACGGGGATGATGCGGGAGATGAAGGTCAGGCCCTGCGGGGTGGTGCCGTCCTCCTGGAGACCGATTCGGCCGAGGAAGCCCTTGTCGCTGTACACCTTGTCGAGATCGCCTTGGCGCGCGGCGGCGACGGCGGGGGCGTAGACCGTGTGCACGATCTCGTTCCGCCCCGAGCCGGTGAACATCTCGGCCGAGCCCAGCGCCACCGCGTAGTTGGACGCCGCGCTCTGTGCGCCCTGTTCGTCGTGGGCGTAGCCCGTGGGGATGGTGCCGTTCTTGCCCGTGACCGGGCGGACGCCCGTCGCCGCCGTCGGGGCCGTCTTGTCCGGGGTGTCGGCGGACGGGCCCGCCGCGCCCGCCGGATCGCCGCCGCCGCGGTTGGCGAAGGCGATCGCCGCGACGAGGAGGACCACCACGCCCACGACCGTGATGAGGGAGCGGGAGCTGCGGACGGGGCGGCGGGCACCGCCGTAGACGTCGCCGCTGTTGCCCTCGGGCAGGCGGGTCCGGGTCTGGCCCGAGCCGCCCACGCCGCCGAAGCTGTCGTGCTCGTCACCGGGACTCATGCCGGGTACGCCCCCTCACTGGTTCGCGGTACGGGCAGGCTGCAACATGACTGGACATCGGGAACGCAATCTCAGGAGGACGGGGTCCGACGGGGTATCAGACGGCCATCCCGTACACGATCGTGAAGAGCGTCCCCAGGGAACCGATGATGAAGACCCCGGTCAGGCCGGCCACGATCAGGCCCTTGCCCTGTTCCGCGCTGAACGTGTCGCGGAGGGCGGTCGCGCCGATGCGCTGCTTGGCCGCTCCCCAGATCGCGATGCCGAGGCAGAGCAGGATGGCCACGGCCATCACGACCTCGATCATGATTTTGGCCTCGGCGCCCAGACTGCCGAAAGGGCCCCAGTTCGGGGCGATTCCACCGATGATGGTGGTGATGTCGCCCTTTTCTGCCGCCAGGTACATGTAACTCACCGCCCCTGTTGGGTAGTTAGCTGCCCCTGCCGGACGGCATGGGTCATCACCCTATCTTCGCTGATGAAACCGCCCGCGTGTGACGGCTTGGCGGCTCTCTTTACCCGATCCCCGCACACTTGACCGGTCTGACCGTCTTGACCTGCGATGGTGTGGCCGGTTTCCATGCGAAGAAGCGTATGGTCACTCTGTGTATCACGGAGAGTGACTCCGGGCAATGATTGTCGTTGTTGCACTCTTGGGGCCGCGTCGGGGCGGGTCTCGCCTCCTAGACTGGCTCCCCGGGGCGTACTGCCATGAGCCGAGGGGTGGTTGACGGTGCGTAGGGCTGGCAAGGCGTGGCTGATGGGCGGAGGGGTCTTCGGGATCTGCCTCGGCTTCGTCGCACTGCTCGTCGTCGGTACGTACTCCGCCGCGGCCGGTCTCATCGGCGGCGCGGGCGGCTCCAAGAACGGCACCGTGGCGTTGGCCAAGGGTTCGGTCCCCGCCCTCTACCAGGGGCTCGTGCAGCGGTGGGGGAACCTCTGCCCCGCCATCAACCCGGCCCTGCTCGCCGCCCAGCTCTACCAGGAGAGCGGCTGGAACCCGCGGGCCGTCTCCCCCGCCGACGCCCGGGGCATCGCCCAGTTCATCCCCGGCACCTGGGCCGGGCACGGTGTGGACGGCGACGGGGACGGCGACCGGGACATCTGGGATCCAGCGGACGCGATCCCGTCGGCGGCCTCGTACGACTGCGAGCTCGCCGGCTACGTGAAGGACGTGCCCGGCGACCCGACGAGCAACATGCTGGCCGCGTACAACGCGGGCGCGTACCGGGTGATCAGGTACGGCGGGGTCCCGCCGTTCACCGAGACCCGGAACTACGTGCGCATCATCCGGTCCCTGGAGAAGAGCTTCGCCCGGCCCGTGGGGCGCGTCGAGCCCTCCCGGCAGGCGGCGGGCGCGATCCACTACGCGCAGCAGAAGCTCGGCACGCCGTACCTGTGGGGCGGTACGGGCACGGCCGCGCAGAACGGCCGGTTCGACTGCTCCGGGCTCACCCAGGCCGCGTACGAGAGCGTCGGCATCGACCTGCCGCGCGTCGCCAACGACCAGTACAACGCCGGGCCGCATCCGAGCAGGGACGAGCTTCTCCCGGGCGACCTGGTCTTCTTCTCCGACGACCTGACCAACTCCCGGGCCATCCGGCACGTCGGCATCTACGTCGGCGGCGGGTACATGATCGACGCACCGCGCACCGGGGCGGTGATCCGTTTCGACCGGATCGACACCCCGGACTACTTCGGTGCGACCCGGGTCACGGCGGAGGGCGCGGCGGCGCTGCCCACCCGTCTCCCGCAGAGCTGAGCCGGGCGGACGGGAGGTCGGACCGCCGGCCGGCCTGTGGGGCTCGGGGCGTACCCGACATGGCTGGAACTCTCCGTCATGCACTGGCCCTGAGCTGCGGTGCACCGTCACTCTTCGATAACGTCATCATGATCCACCGGAGAGAGCGGAACGTGGGCCTCAGGCGGTTCGTTCCCTGATCCGACCACTCTGACCACGGGGGTTGGAAACCACAGACACGAGAGCAAGGGGCCTCAGCAGATGGCTGGACTCGCATCGGACGGCTCGAACCCCGATGTCAGCCTGCTCTACGACATCAACGGGCTGGCCAAGGCCGCCCCGCCGTGGTTCGACCGCGTCATGGAGTTCGTCGGCGAGTACGGGATCATGCTCGCGATGGCCCTCGTCTGCCTGTGGTGCTGGTGGAGCGTCCGCCGCCGCGGCACCCTCGCCGACTCCGTCTCGGCCGTCGCCGGGCTCGTGTGGGCCCCGCTGGCCGCCGGAGTCGCCCTCCTGGTGAACGTCCCCATCCGGGACTTCGTGGAGCGCCCCAGACCCTTCAAGGACCATCAGGGGCTCGACGTCCTCGTCGACGGGAAGACCGACTTCTCCTTCGTCAGCGACCACGCCACGCTGGCGATGGCCCTCGGCGTCGGAGTCTTCGTCGCCCACCGGGGGTTCGGGCTCGCCGCCATCGGACTCGCCCTCGCCGAGGGCTTCGCGCGGGTCTACATGGGCGTTCACTACCCGACCGACGTGATCGGCGGCTTCGCCCTCGGTACGGCGGTCGCACTGCTCCTCGCCCCGCTCGCCCTCGCGCTGCTCACCCCGGTGGTCTCCGCCGTCGCCCGCTCGGTCCGCTGCGCCGGGCTCGTCCGCTCCCGCCGGGCCGCGGCGCCGCGGTGCGCGGAGGCGGTCGGCATCCCCGAGTCCCGGGTCGGCGCCCCGGCCTCGGGCACCGGCAGGAACGACCTCGCGGCCTGACCCGGCCCGATCCGACCCTGCCCGATCCGGCCTGACCCGGGCTGATGGGCACGACGTCCTCAGGTCCGGCCGACGCCCTCAGGCCTCTCCGGTGCCCGCCGTGCGGACGTGGTCCGCCGCGTCCGTACGGGCACGGTCCCTGGACCTTCGTGCCGGGCCCGTCCAGCCGCAGCTGCAGCGTGCCAGCGCGAACGAACCGCGCTCCGTCGTCGTGGCCGTGTGATGAGTGGACTGCGCGTGCACACCACCACCGTACTGCGCGTGACGACACGCCCCGACCGTCGTTATGCGGATCGGGTCTCCCCGGCCCACGGACCCGGGGAGGGGCGGGTCCCGGGCAAACAGCGGTGAGGCGTTGGGGGTTGGCAGGCGATGGTGGTGCAGCGGTACGGGCGTCCGCACGGTCGTACGAGCGGGGTGTTCGCCGTCACCGCCGCCCTGGTCGGTTCCCTCGTCGGGACCACGGCGGTCACGGGGTGCGCCGCACCCGAGGACCCGAAGCCCACGGTCGATCCCATGCTCGCCGTACGGAACGCCGCCGACGCGCTGACGAAGGCCGGCACCTCCAAGGCGAGCACCTCCATGGAGATGGCCTCCGGCGGGACCCGGGTCACGATCCGGGGCGAGGGAGGTTACGACTTCCGGCGCCGCACCGGGCGGCTCCAGGTGGTCCTGCCGAAGGATCCGGCCGGGACCGGCGACCACCGGCCGATCACCGAGCTCCTCACCCCCGGCGCCCTCTACATGAAGAACAGGGGAGCCGGCGTGCCCGCCGACAAGTGGGTCCGGGTCGACACCACCGCCCTCGACGACGGGAACCTCGTCACGGGCGGCGCCACCGACCCGGCCGCGGCGGCCGAACTGCTCCGGGGCGCCCGGAAGGTCACGTACGTCGGCGAGGTCGAGCTGGCAGGGGTGAAAGTCAGCCACTACCGGGGGATCGCCGACATCGCCCACGCCGCGCGGGTCGCCTCGCCGCAGCTGCGCGGGCCGCTCGCCGCGGCGGCGAAAGGGTTCGCCACGGACACCGTGCCCTTCGACGCGTACCTCGACGGGGAGGGGCGGCTGCGGAAGGTGCGCCACCAGTTCAGCTTCAGCAACCAGGGCCGTACGGTCGCGGTCGCGTCGACGACGCTCCTTTACGGCTTCGGCGTCCGCGTCGAGGTGACGCTGCCGGACCGCCGGGACATCTACGCCGGGAAGATCAAGGCCTGAACCGGGCCGACGCTTGTCCGGACCATCGGCAAATGGTCCGGACGTGTCATGCGCGGTGCGTGTCGCCGTCCCTACGCTGGGAGACCGCTGGGAGACCGACGCCGGCAGGAAGAGGTGGATGCGCGTGGCCCCGCCCGGTACAGCAACCGTGTCCGCGGACCCGGACTCCGTCGCCCTCGCCGAGATCGAACTGTGCGGCGAGCTGATCATCGCCGCTTCGGCGGCGGACGGGGAACGGCTCAGCGCCGACCGCATCGACGAGGTGCTGCGGGTGGCGGCGGAGCGGGCCGTGAAGGACCGCTGAGGGGCGCCGGCGAGGGGCACGGCCCGAGTCCCCGCCGGCCCCCGGACCCCGTCCCTCACCCTCGTACGGTGGGACGGGGCCCCTCGTGCCTCAGGTGCGCAGCATGCGGGCGATGGCCTTCGTGGCCTCCTCGACCTTGGCGTCGATGCCCTCGCCGGTCGCCGCCGCGTCCGCGACGCAGTGCCGCAGGTGCTCCTCCAGGAGCTGGAGCGCGAAGGACTGGAGCGCCTTCGTCGAGGCGGAGACCTGCGTGAGTATGTCGATGCAGTAGACGTCCTCGTCGACCATCCGCTGCAGACCGCGGATCTGGCCCTCGATCCGGCGGAGCCGCTTGAGGTGCTCGTCCTTCTGCTTGTGGTAGCCGTGCACGCCGTGATCGTGGTCGGTCGCCCCGACGGCCCCGACGGCCTCGGGGGTGACCTGGTCCGCCTCGGTGGTCGTCATCGCGTCCTCCCGCTGTCCATTAAGGGGGTGTATACCCCTCGTGGGTATATGGTACCGATCCCCGCCGATCCGGGCGGGGGCCCGTGCTGTTCACTGTGCCTGATGGGCGACACTGAGAGGACGCCGGTTAGCCGTGGCCGGATGATGCGCCTAGCATCAGCCTGACCGAAACCCAGCACCCCGAGGACCCCACGTGCGATTTCGTCTGACCCCCAGGGAGACGAGCTTCTACGACATGTTCGCCGCGTCCGCGGACAACATCGTCACGGGCTCCAAGCTCCTCATGGAACTGCTCGGAGCGGAGCCTTCCGCCCGGGCCGAGATCGCGGAGCGGATGCGGGCAGCGGAGCACGCCGGCGACGACGCCACCCACGCGATCTTCCACCAGCTGAACTCCTCCTTCATCACACCCTTCGACCGCGAGGACATCTACAACCTCGCGTCCTCCCTCGACGACATCATGGACTTCATGGAGGAGGCCGTCGACCTGGTCGTCCTCTACAACGTCGAGGAACTCCCCAAGGGTGTCGAGCAGCAGATCGAGGTCCTGGCGCGGGCGGCGGAGCTGACCGCCGAGGCCATGCCGAACCTGCGGACGATGGCCAACCTCACCGAGTACTGGATCGAGGTCAACCGTCTGGAGAACCAGGCCGACCAGATCCACCGCAAACTGCTCGCACAGCTCTTCAACGGCAAGTACGACGCCATCGAGGTGCTGAAGCTCAAGCAGATCGTCGACGTGCTGGAAGAGGCGGCCGACGCGTTCGAGCACGTGGCCAACACGGTGGAGACCATCGCGGTCAAGGAGTCCTGAGCTTCGTGGACACCTTCGCTCTGGTCGTGACCATCGGTGTCGCGCTCGGCTTCACGTATACGAACGGCTTCCACGACTCCGCCAACGCCATCGCCACCTCGGTGTCCACGCGGGCGCTGACGCCCCGCGCGGCGCTCGCGATGGCGGCCGTCATGAACCTCGCCGGTGCCTTCATGGGCAGCGGTGTCGCCAAGACGGTCAGCGAGGGGCTCATCGAGACCCCGGTCGGCGACAAGGGTATGGGCATCCTCTTCGCCGCGCTCGTCGGCGCGATCATCTGGAACCTGATCACCTGGTACTTCGGCCTTCCGTCCTCCTCCTCGCACGCGCTGTTCGGCGGCATGGTGGGCGCGGCGCTCGCCGGTGGCACCGAGGTGCTCTGGGGCGGCGTGCTCGACAAGGTCGTCATCCCGATGTTCATCTCGCCGGTCGTCGGCCTCGTGGCCGGTTACCTGGTGATGTGCGCGATCATGTGGATGTTCCGCAAGGCCAACCCGCACAAGGCCAAGCGCGGTTTCCGCATCGCGCAGACGGTGTCGGCGGCCGGCATGGCGCTCGGCCACGGTCTGCAGGACGCGCAGAAGACCATGGGCATCGTGGTGATGGCGCTGGTCATCGCCGACGTGCAGCAGGCCGGCGACGACATCCCGGTGTGGGTGAAGATCGCGTGCGCCGTGATGCTCTCGCTCGGTACGTACGCGGGCGGCTGGCGCATCATGCGGACGCTCGGCCGGAAGATCATCGAGCTGGACCCGCCGCAGGGCTTCGCGGCGGAGACCACGGGCGCGTCGATCATGTTCGGGTCGGCGTTCCTGTTCCACGCGCCGATCTCGACGACGCACGTCATCACCTCAGCGATCATGGGTGTGGGTGCGACGAAGCGGGTCAACGCGGTGCGGTGGGGCGTCGCCAAGAACATCATCCTGGGCTGGTTCATCACGATGCCGGCGGCGGCGCTGGTCGCCGCGACGAGCTTCTACGTGGTGCAGCTCTTCTTCGGCTGACGGGTGGCGTCACCCCTGGTGCTGCTGGGGGTCCGGGGGTTGTCCCCCGGGGGATGCAGTATCACGATGCCGGCGGCGGCGCTGGTCGCCGCGACGAGCTTCTACGTGGTGCAGCTCTTCTTCGGCTGAGGCCGACGACTGGCTGGAAATGGTCGGGCCCGGCTCCCCTGTGGGGAGCCGGGCCCTTCGTCGTACGGTGGCACCGCCATGCAGCACCGTAGACGAGCTCTTATCCGAAGCGGCCGGAGATGTAGTCCTCGGTCGCCTGGACGCTCGGGTTGGAGAAGATGCGCTCGGTGTCGTCCAACTCGATCAGCTTGCCGGGCTGGCCGACGGCCGCCAGGTTGAAGAAGGCCGTACGGTCCGAGACGCGGGCGGCCTGCTGCATGTTGTGCGTCACGATGACGATCGTGAACTGCTCCTTCAGCTCGCCGATCAGGTCCTCGATGGCGAGGGTGGAGATCGGGTCGAGGGCGGAGCACGGCTCGTCCATGAGGAGGACGTCCGGTTCGACGGCGATGGCGCGGGCGATGCAGAGGCGCTGCTGCTGACCGCCGGAGAGGCCGGAGCCCGGCTTGTTGAGGCGGTCCTTGACCTCGTTCCACAGGTTGGCGCCCTTGAGGGACTTCTCGACGATGTCGGCCAGCTGGGACTTCTTGTAGTTGCCGTTGAGGCGCAGGCCCGCCGCCACGTTGTCGAAGATCGACATGGTGGGGAAGGGGTTGGGGCGCTGGAAGACCATGCCGACCGTGCGGCGCACGGCGACGGGGTCGACGTTCGTCCCGTACAGGTTCTCGTCGTCCAGCATCACCTTGCCCTCGACGCGGCCGCCGGGGGTGACCTCGTGCATCCGGTTCAGGGTGCGCAGGAAGGTGGACTTGCCGCAGCCGGACGGGCCGATGAAGGCCGTCACGGAGCGGGGCTCGACGGTCATGGAGATGTCGTCGATCGCCTTGTGGGCGCCGTAGTAGGCGGAGAGGCCGCTGACGTCGATTCGCTTGGCCATGTGAATCACTTCCAATTGCCGCTGGTCAGCGGGCGGTCTTCGGGGCCTTCCAGCGGGCGATGCCGCGGGCCACCAGGTTGAGGATCATGACGAAGGCGATCAGGACGAGCGCGGCGCCCCAGGCACGGGCCATCGCGGCGTCGGTGCCGACCGCGAACTGCTCGTACACGTAGAGCGGCAGGGAGGACTGCGCGCCTTCGAAGGGGTTCGGGTTGATGAGCTTCGTACCGAACACGAGGAGCAGGACCGGGGCCGTCTCACCGGTGATGCGGGCGACCGCGAGCATGACGCCCGTGGTGATGCCGCCGATCGCGGTGGGCAGGACCACCTTCAGGATGGTGCGCCACTTGGGGATGCCGAGGGCGAGGGAGGCCTCGCGGAGCTCGTTCGGGACGAGCTTGAGCATCTCCTCGGTGGAGCGGACCACGACCGGCATCATCAGGATGGACAGGGCCATCGCGCCGGCGAAACCGGAGGGCCCGAAGCCCAGCATCAGGTTCCAGGTGGCGAGGACGAAGAGGCCGGCGACGATCGACGGGATGCCCGTCATGACGTCGACGAAGAAGGTGACGGCCTGGGCGAGCTTCCCGCCGCCGTACTCGACGAGGTAGACGGCGGTGAGGAGACCGATCGGCGCGGCGATCAGGGTCGCGATGCCGACCTGCTCGATGGTGCCGAGCAGGGCGTGGTAGACGCCGCCGCCCGCTTCGGCGTCGAGGACGCCGTTCATCGAGTGGCTCAGGAAGTAGCCGTCGAGGACGTCCATGCCCTTGCTGATCGTGACCCAGGCGAGGGAGAGCAGGGGGATGACGGCGAGGACGAAGCAGACCCAGACGAGGCTGGTGGCGACGCGGTCCTTGGCCTGGCGGCCGCCCTCGACCTTGGCGGTCAGGACGTACGTGGTGACGACGAAGAGCAGCGCGGCGATCATGCCCCACTGGACCTTGCTGTGCCAGCCCGCGACGAGGCCTATGCCGATGCCCGCGGCGATGGAGAAGGCGGCGACGGCGGCCGGCGTCCAGCGCGGGAGGCGGGCGTGGGAGAGGGATCCGCGGCGCGGTGCGACCGAGACCGGACGTTCCTGTATGGCGTGGCTCATGCCGCTGCCCCCGAGTACTCCTTGCGGCGGCCGATGATCCAGCGGGCGGCGCCGTTGACCAGCAGGGTGATGGCGAAGAGGACGAGACCGGAGGCGATCAGCGCGTCCCGGCCGTACTCGTTGGCCTCGTTGAACTTGGCGGCGATGTTCTGCGCGAAGGTGCCGCCGCCCGGGTCGAGCAGGTGGCCCGAGATCAGGAAGCTGGGGGAGAGGACCACGGCGACGGCCATGGTCTCGCCGAGTGCGCGGCCGAGGCCCAGCATGGAGGCGGAGATGATGCCGGAGCGGCCGAAGGGCAGCACCGACATGCGGATGACCTCCCAGCGGGTGGCGCCGAGGGCGAGGGCCGCCTCTTCGTGCATCTTCGGGACCTGGAGGAAGACCTCGCGGGTCACGTTGGTGATGATCGGCAGGATCATGATCGCCAGCAGGATGCCGACGGTGAAGAGCGAGCGGGCGGGGCCCTCGTTGGCCTTGTCGAAGACGTACGTCCAGCCCAGGTACTCGTCGAGCCAGATGTTCAGGCCGTCGAGGTACGGGACCAGGAAGATCGCGCCCCAGAGGCCGTAGATGATGCTGGGCACGGCGGCGAGCAGGTCGACCACGTACGCGAGCGGCTTGGCCAGCCTGCGCGGGGCGTAGTGCGAGATGAACAGCGCGATCCCGATGGCGACGGGGACGGCGATGAGCATCGCGATGATCGACGAGACGACCGTGCCGAAGGCGAGGACGGCGATGCCGAAGGTCGGCGGGCTGCCCGCCGGGTTCCACTCGAAGGTGGTGAAGAAGTTCGTGCTGTCCTTCGAGATCGCGAGGACGGCGCGGTAGGTCAGGAAGCCGGCGATCGCGGCCATGATCACGAGGAGGGTGATGCCGGAGCCTCGGGACAGGCCGCTGAAGATGCGGTCCCCGGGGCGTGACGCGCTCTTGGCGCGCCGGCTCCTCTGTATGTCTGGTGTGGTGGTAGCCATCTGCTTCTCCGGTCTGCGGGGCCCGTACGGGTGTGCGGGCTCCTGGCGGCGGTGCACCGGATGCCGGGACCGGCCCCTCCGTGCGGGGGCCGGACCCGGCCGGGAGTCAGGACAGGGTGGGGACGATCGCGCGGACCTTCGCGGCGATCTCGGCCGGGAGCGGGGCGTAGCCGGCGTCGGCGAGGACCTTCTGGCCCTCCTCGCTCACGGTGTAGTTGAGGAACGCCTTCAGGGTCGGCAGGGTCTCCGCCTTGTTGCCCTTGTCGCAGGCGATCTCGTAGGTGACGAGGACGATCGGGTAGGCGCCCTCGGCCTTCGTCGCGTAGTCGAGGGAGAGGGCGACGTCGCTGCCCGTGCCCTTGACCTTGGCGGCGGCGATGGCCTTGGAGGCGTTCTCCGAGGTGGCGGCGACCGGGGCGGCCGCGCCGGTGTTGATGCTGACGGTGGAGATCTTGTTCGAGGTGGCGTACGAGAGCTCGAAGTAGCCGATGGAGCCCTCGGCGTCCTTGACGGCGGTCGCGACGCCGGAGGAGCCGTTCGCGGCCTGTCCGCCCTGGGCGGGCCACGACTTGGACTTCGGGTCGTGCTTCCAGTCTGCCGGAGCGGCGGTGGAGAGGTACTTGCCGAGGTTCTGGGTGGTGCCCGACTCGTCCGAGCGGTGGAAGGCCTGGATCGTGCTGTCGGGGAGCTTGGCGCCCGGGTTCAGCTTGGCGATCGCCGGGTCGTTCCACTTGGTGATCTTGTTGTCGAAGATCTTGGCGATGGTGGAGGCGTCCAGGACCAGGTTGTCCACGCCCTCCAGCTTGTAGCCGATGGCGATGGGGCCGCCGACCATGGGCAGGTTGACGCCCTTGCCGCCCTTGCAGATCTTCTGCGACTCGGCGACCTCTTCGTCCTTCAGGGCGGAGTCGGAGCCCGCGAAGGCGACCTGGCCCTGGTTGAACTTGGTGATGCCGCCACCGGAGCCGATGCCCTGGTAGTTGATCTCGACACCCTCGCAGGCGGCCTGGAAGTTCTTGACCCACAGGTCCATCGCGTTCTTCTGCGCGCTGGAGCCGGCGGCGAGGAGCTGGCCCTTGGCGCCCTCGCACGCGATGCTCGACGCGGCGGTGGACGACTTGGTGCCGTCCTGCTTCGCCGGCGTGTCCGTGTTGTCGTCCGAGCCACACGCCGAGAGGACGAGCGCACCGGAGACGACGAGGGCACCGATCGCGGAGGCGCGAAGCCCGTTCTTGCGCGAAAGCTTCACTTTCGGGTGTTCCTTCCAGAAGCCGCCTGTCGCGGACCGAGTGTCCCGAACGTTCTACGGCGGCGCGTGTCGGTTGGCGGTGCGTTGCTGTGCTCCGTGCACCGTGTACGTCCGAAATTAGGCAGAACAGGTGAAGCGGTCGGCCGAAGAGGGTGAACGGGAAGTGAACCGTGCCGTAAGCCCGGGTGCGGGAGCCCGGACGGGTGGCTCAGTGGCGGGTCGCCACGGCCGCGTCCAGGAGCTCCCGGTCCCTCTGCTGCGTCAGGCGGGCCCTGGCCGTCGTGGGCGGCAGCCAGAGCAGGGCGTCGATCTCCCGCGTCGGGACGAAGCCGCCGTCGAGGGCGCGGGCCGCCCAGTAGACGACCTCCTTGGGGCGCCCGTCCACCGTGTAGCGGACGGTGGGCAGGCGGGCGCCGAGCTCGCAGCGCCGGCCCGTCTCCTCCAGGACCTCGCGCAGCGCGCACGCCTCCGCCGTCTCGCCGCGCTTCCGCTTGCCCTTCGGGTGGGACCAGTCGTCCCACTTCGGCCGGTGGACGAGGGCGACCTCGATGCCGTGGCCGGAAATCGCCGGGCGCCAGAGGACACAGCCCGCCGCGAGGATCGGGTCCCGGGCGTCGCTCACGGGACCGGGGCCGTCGTTCTGCGCCAGGCGCGCTGGAAGGCGAAGCGGGCCGCCTCGACCTCGTGGCGCTGGTCGGCGTGGAGGACGCCCAGGGCGTACGCGGTCGCCGGGGCGATGCGCGGGGTGCGGGCGGCGGTGGCGGCGGCCGTCGCGGCGTCGGCGGCGTCGCGGTGCCGGTCCAGGGCGCGGGCGGCCTGGTACAGGACGGAGTCGGGTTCGCCTCCGGTGTGCAGGGCCTCGCAGGCGTACCGGTGCAGGCGCAGCAGGAGCCGGGTCTGGTGCCAGGGCGCGTCCTGGCCCTCCCCGGCGAGCGCGAGGGCGTCCGCGTTGTACGGGTGGGCCGCCCGGGTCAGGGGCAGGGCGGCCACCGCGTCCAGGAGGCGCCGCTCGGCGACCTCGGCGGGGCCGTCCAGGACCTCGACGGCGGGGGCCGCGCCGACGGGGCCCAGCGGGACCTCGGAGGCCAGCAGGGCGACGGCGTCGGCGACGGCGTGGAAGCGGGCCGAGCCGAGCGCCTGGAGGGACGCCGAGTGGGCGCGCGTACGGGCCAGGGTCAGCTGGCGTTCGAGGAGGGCGCCGGCCCGGGCGGCTCCCACGGCGAGCCCGCCGGTGTCACCGCCCCGGGCGGCGGGGACGGGCCCGGTCCCGGCGCCGTACCCCGTACCCGTGCCGCCCGGTCCGCCCGACCCGTTCGTGCTGCCTGGCCCGCCCGGTCCGCCCGGTCCGCTCGACAGGCGGGACAGGGCGTCCACCAGCCGGACGAGCCGGGAGGTGCAGGCGTGCTCGAGGGCCAGGGTGCCGGAGAGCCAGGCGAGCTCGGTGCGCAGCTGGTCCGCCCAGGCCGTGTCGAGCAGCGGCCGGAACGTGTGGAGCGTGCCGCTGATCCGGCGGGCGGCGCCGCGCAGGATGCGGGCCGCCTCCTCCGAACCGGCCGTGTCCGAGCCGCTCTCGGCGTGGAGCCGGAGGCCGCGGAGGAAGTCCGCGGCACGGGCGTGCAGGTAGGGGGCCAGGACCTCGCCCGCCGTGACGTCCCGTCCGTGGTCAGAGTGGTCAGGGTTGAGCACGCCGGCGCCTCCGCGCGTCGATGAGCATCTCCTGGACGTGCCGCAGCGGCCGTCCCTCCGGGTCGGTCGCGTGCCGCGTCCAGTTCCCGTCGGGGCCGAGGTGCCAGGAGGAGGTGGTGTCGGACATCCCGGTCTCCAGGAGCCGGGTGAGCGCCGCCCGGTGGGCCGGGTCGGAGACCCGTACGAGGGCCTCGATCCGCCGGTCCAGGTTGCGGTGCATCATGTCGGCGCTGCCGAACCAGACCTCGGGTTCGCCGCCGTTGCCGAAGGCGAAGACCCGGGAGTGCTCCAGGAAGCGGCCGAGGATCGAGCGGACCCGGATGTTCTCCGAGAGGCCGGCGACCCCGGGGCGTACGGCGCAGATGCCGCGGACCCAGATGTCGACGGGGACGCCGGCCCGCGAGGCCTGGTAGCAGGCGTCGATGATCGCCTCGTCGACCAGCGAGTTGACCTTGATCCGCACGTACGCGGGCCGTCCGGCGCGGTGGTGGACGATCTCCTTGGTGATCCGGGAGACCAGACCGTCCCGCAGCGACTTCGGGGCGGTGAGCAGCCGCCGGTACGTCTCGCGGCGCGAGTAGCCGGAGAGCCGGTTGAACAGGTCGGAGAGGTCCGCGCCGACCTGCGGGTCGGCCGTGAGCAGGCCGAGGTCCTCGTACAGCCGGGCCGTCTTCGGGTGGTAGTTGCCGGTGCCGACGTGCGAGTAGCGGCGGAGCAGCTCGCCCTCCTGCCGTACGACCAGCGACAGCTTGCAGTGGGTCTTCAGGCCGACGAGGCCGTACACGACGTGGCAGCCGGACTCCTCCAGCTTGCGCGCCCACTTGATGTTGGCCTGCTCGTCGAAGCGGGCCTTGATCTCGACGAGGACGAGGACCTGCTTGCCGGACTCGGCGGCGTCGATGAGGGCGTCCACTATCGGCGAGTCGCCCGAGGTCCGGTACAGCGTCTGCTTGATCGCGAGGACGTCCGGGTCGGCCGCCGCCTGCTCCAGGAAGGCCTGCACGGACGTCGAGAACGAGTCGTACGGGTGGTGCAGGAGCACGTCCCGCTCGCGCAGCGCGGCGAATATGTCCGGCGGGGACGCCGACTCGACCTCGGCGAGGTCCCGGTGGGTGCCGGCGATGAACTTCGGGAACTTCAGCTCGAGCCGGTCCTGCCCGGCGATCCCGAAGAGCCCGGTCAGGTCGAGCGGACCGGGCAGCGGGTACACCTCGGCGTCGGAGACCTTCAGCTCGCGTACGAGCAGGTCGAGGACGTACGGGTCGATGGACTCCTCGACCTCCAGGCGCACCGGCGGGCCGAAGCGGCGCCGCATGAGCTCCTTCTCCAGGGCCTGGAGCAGATTCTCCGCGTCGTCCTCCTCGACCTCCAGGTCCTCGTTCCTGGTCACCCGGAACATGTGGTGCGCGAGCACCTCCATGCCGGGGAACAGCTCCTCCAGGTGCGCCGCGATCACGTCCTCCAGGGGGACGTACCGCTGCGGGGAGGCCTCCAGGAAGCGGGTGAGCAGCGGCGGCACCTTCACGCGCGCGAAGTGGCGGTGGCCGCTGACCGGATTGCGTACGACCACGGCGAGGTTGAGGCTCAGGCCGGAGATGTACGGGAAGGGGTGCGCCGGGTCCACGGCCAGCGGGGTGAGGACCGGGAAGATCTGCTGCCGGAACAGGGTGAAGAGCCGCGCCTGCTCCTTCTCCGTGAGCTCGGGCCAGCGGATGAGGTGGATGCCCTCGTCGGCGAGCGCCGGGGCCACGTCCTGCTGGAAGCAGGCGGCGTGCCGGGCCATGAGCTCGCGCGACCGCGTCCAGATCAGCTCCAGGACCTCGCGGGGCTGGAGCCCGGACGCGGAACGGGTGGCGACGCCGGTCGCGATGCGGCGCTTGAGGCCGGCGACCCGGACCATGAAGAACTCGTCGAGGTTCGAGGCGAAGATCGCGAGGAAGTTCGCCCGTTCGAGGAGGGGGGTCGTCGGGTCCTCGGCGAGTTCGAGGACGCGCTCGTTGAACGCGAGCCAGCTGCGCTCCCGGTCGAGGAAACGCCCCTGAGGCAGGTCGTCGCCGAGTGCGCCGTCGCCCTCGAACGTGTCGGGGTCGGTGTCCAGCTCGGGGTCGAGCTCGGTCACGACGGTGCCGTTCACCACGTGCGCGCGGTGCGCGGCTATGGAACCGACGGACGGCTGGGCGGTCGGCGGGGCGCCGGGCGTGGCGGACGACTGGGCGTTCGGCGTGGCGGAGGACTGGACCGGGACCTCGGCGGGCTGCTGGCTCATGACCCCATTCTTCCGCGCGAGGGGCAACTCAGGCGCGTCGGAGCGGGCCGTGGGGGAGGGAAGTCTCCCCCTGGGGAGACCGGACACGGAGCGCTTCATTGCGTGAGCGTCGCAAGCGCGTCTGAATGGCCGGTAACGGGGACGTGTCGTGGGGGAATCGGGGGCGGGGCCCTTGGTCAGGGTCCTGCCCCCGATTCCCCCTTACGGGTGACGGGCTTCCTCCCGTACTGGGCTTCCTACGGGTGCCGGGCGCGCAGGACGCGGAAGGCGGCGTAGGCCGCGAGGGCGGCGAGGGCGAGGACGATGCCGGTCTCCACGAACTGGAGGGGCCAGTAGTGCGAGGCGGGGTGGGTGTCGATGAACTCGACGACCCCGCCGCGGTCGGCCATGCACCGTGCGGCGTTCTGCGGCTGTGTGACGTAGCAGTCGGTCCAGGAGAGGCGTTCACCGGACGCGGTGAGCATGCCCCTGTCCAGCTGCCAGACCTCGCCCTTGGGAGACAGGCCGTGGCCGGTCAGGGTCTGGACGGGCCAGAATCCGTCGCGCAGCCGGGCGAGGACCGCCACGGCCACTCCGGTGATCAGCGCGGCCGCGGCCATCGCGACGACGGTGCGCCGGACAAGAAGGCCGACGACCGTGCCCAAGGCCAGCCCCAGGAGCGCGTGAGCCACTGGCACGATGCCGAACGAGACGAACATCATCGGCTCGTACCAGTAGGTGGGGAACTGGTCGGCGGGGCCCGTCGACCAGGACCAGTAGAACGCCAGGCTCAGCAGAGTGACACCCGTGACGACGAGCGCGCCGGTTACCGCCATCTTGGCCGTGAGCCAGCGGGCCGGGCTGATGGACTGCGTCCATGCCAGCTTGTACGTCCCGGACTCCAGCTCGCGGGCGAGCATCGGACCCGCTACGAACGCTCCGAGCAGGCCGGGCAGGACGAGCATGCCCAAGGCCACGTACCTGATGAGATCCCGGGCGATCCACTGATCGTCGGTGTAGTCGCGGGCGGACTGGAAGCAGGACCGGTCCAGGCTGTCGACGGAGCAGCCCGCCGCACGCAGTGCCTCCACCGCGCTGTCGGACCACAGCCGCGAGGTGACCAGGACTGCGATCGCGAAAGCGGTGAGGGCGATCGACCACCACAGAGCCCGCCGATGCTGGCGGACCGTCACCCAGTACGGACCCTTGAGGGCGAGGGTGGTCATGCGGAGGCTCCTTCCGGGACGCGCGAGGCGCGGAGGTGGGCGAGGAGCAGTTCCTCGAGGGAGGGCTCGGCGGATTCCCACGCGCCCTCGATCGGACCCTCTCTGCGTACGAGTGCGGTCATCTGACGGCCCGTCGTGCGGGAGTGAACGACAGTGTGTGGGGTCAGGTCGGCGACCGGTCCGGTCAGTAGGGAGTGCGCGGCGATCAGGTCGTCGATCGCGCCGTCGAGGCGGAGACGGCCGTCCTGGACAAGGAGGAGGTGATCGCAGGCGCCCTCCAGCTCGGTGAGGATGTGCGAGGACATGACGACGGTCGTGCCGTGCTCGGCTGCGTCGGCCATGAGGGCACCCATGAGTTCGTGCCTGGCGAGCGGGTCGAGATCCGCCATCGGTTCGTCGAGGAGCAGGACCTCGGGCCGCTTCCCCAGGGCGAGGGCGAGCGCGAGGCGGGTGCGCTGACCGCCGGAGAGGGCGTGGACCCGTGCGTTCCTCGGCAGCGGACCGGCCTCGACGACGCGGTCGGCGACAGCCGGGTCCCAGCGGTCGGGGTTGAGCTCACGGCCCAGCCCCAGCGTCTCGGCGACGGTGAGCTGTCCGTACAGCGGCTTGTCCTGGGCGACGTAGGAGAGCCGATCCCTCGTGGGCGCTTCGATCCGGCCCTCCGTGGGCCGGAGCAGGCCTGCGGCCAGGGTGAGGAGGGTCGACTTGCCCGCCCCGTTGGGGCCGACGACGGCGACGATCCGGCCGGCGGGCACGGTGAAGCTGCAGTCCTTCAGGGCCCAGACCTTGCCGCGTCGCCGATAGCGTATGCCGAGGCCTTCGGCCTGGATGACCGGGTCGGTCATTCGTCCCCCTCGAAGTGTTCCTTCAGTACGGATGTGAAGAGCGCGGCCACGTCCTCGCGGTCCAGGCCCGCGGCGCGTGCCCGGCGGGCCCAGTCGGTGAGTTCGCCGCGCAGGGGCGAGTCGGCGGGGCCGGTGCCGAGGGTGGTGCGGACGAAGGTCCCGAGGCCGCGGCGGGCCTCGACGAGGCCTTCGCGTTCGAGTTCTCGGTAGGCCTTGAGGACCGTGTTGGGGTTGATGGCCGTCGCTTCGACGACCTCGCGTGCGGTGGGCAGGCGGTCGCCGGGCTCCAGGAGGCCCATGCGGAGGGCCTGTTTCGTCTGCTGGACGATCTGGAGGTAGGTGGCGACGCCGCTGCGCCGGTCGATGCGGTACTCGAGCACGATCCCTTTCACCACCCTTTCACTAATCAAGTAGTGAAAGGGTGGTGCAAAGGAGGGGGCGGTGTCAACCGCCCCCTCCTCAACAGGTGTTGCGCCGGGTTCAGGACTCCGTGCGGTACATCAGGTCGACCTCGTGCGTGGTGAAGCCCAGGCCCTCGTAGACCCGCACCGCCGCGGTGTTGTCCGCGTCCACGTACAGCATCGCCGTCGGCAGCCCCTGCGCCGCCAGGTGCCGCAGGCCGATCGCGGTGAGCGCCTTGCCGAGGCCGCCGCCCTGGGCCTCGGGCAGGATGCCGACGACGTACACCTCGCCGAGCTGCTCCTCGGCGTGGGTCTTCGTCCAGTGGTAGCCGATCAGCCGGCCGTCCTTCTCGGCGAGGAAGAAGCCCTTCGGGTCGAACCACGGCTCGGCCGTCCGGTCGTCCAGGTCCCGCTGGGCGAGCGAGCCCTGCTCGGGGTGGTGGGCGAAGGCGGCGGCGTTGGCGGCGAGCCAGGCCGCGTCGTCCTGGCCCGGGGCGAACGTACGGACCGTGACGCCCTCGGGCAGGACCGGCTCGGGGATGTCCAGCGGCACCAGGGACCGCCGGAGCTGGCGCAGTTCGCGGAAGAGCGTGAGGCCGAGGACCTGCGCGAGGTGCCGGGCCGCCGCCTTGCCGCCGTGCGCCCAGACCCGCAGCCGCTTGCCGGATGCGGCGAGCAGGGCGGTGCCGAGCGCCCGGCCGTGGCCGCGGCCGCGGTGAGCGGGGTGGACGACCAGTTCGGCGGCCGGGGCCTCGATCGGGTCGGTCTCCTCCAGCTGGGCGTAGCCGTAGAGGTGCGGGCCGACGGTGAGCAGGAAGTGCCGTACGCCCTCGCGCCTGCCGCGCCGCAGGTAGAGCCGCCCCTGCTCGGACACCGCGTGCACGCCGTCGGCGCGGTCGGCGGCCTCGAGCAGGTCCAGTACGTCCTGGATCTGCTCGGGGGTGAGCTCGTCGTAGGTGTGGATCTGCCGTCCGGGTTCGAGGGCCGGTGCCGCGTCGGAAGTCATGGACACGAGCCTACGGCGACACTTCGTCAGCCAGTGGCAACTGTCTTGTAACCGGCCACCCCCTGTTGCGCTACGCGCGTTGACTCTAGGCTGCACGCGCAACGGGGGAGCAGATCGAGTCCCGACGGAACGGGGCAAGGGGACGAGTGGGAGAGATGGCAGTGGCACCGAGGAAGAACAAGACCGTGCGGCGGATTCTCGCCACCGGGGCGGGGCTTGCGACGGTCGGAGCGCTCGTCGCCGCGATGCCGTCGGCCGGGGCGTCCGGGGACGAGTTCGCCGCCGGGTACGGGAACGGCAAGGGCTGGGGCCGGATGGTCGACGTCCAGCTGCTGTCCTTCAACGACCTGCACGGCAACCTGGAGCCGCCGACCGGCTCGTCGGGCAGGCTCACGCACGTCAAAGAGGACGGTTCGGTCGGGACCATCAACGACGTCGGCGGCGTCGAGTACCTCGCCACGCACCTGAGGCAGGCCCGTGAGGGCAACCGGTACTCCGTCACCGCCGCCGCGGGCGACATGATCGGTGCCTCGCCGCTTGTCTCCGGGCTGTTCCACGACGAGCCGACCATCGAGGCGCTGAACAAGCTGAAGCTCGACGTGAGCTCGGTCGGCAACCACGAGTTCGACGAGGGCGCGCGCGAGCTGGCCCGGATACAGAACGGCGGCTGTCACCCGACCGAGGGCTGCTTCGAGGAGGGCAGGACCTTCGAGGGGGCGAACTTCCCGTACCTCGCGGCCAACGTGACGGACGAGAAGAGCGGCAAGCCGCTGCTCGACCCGTACTTCGTCTGGGAGCGTGACGGCGTCAGGATCGGCTTCATCGGCGTCACCCTGGAGGGCACGGCGAACATCGTGTCCGCCGAGGGCATCAAGGGCCTGAAGTTCGGCGACGAGGTCGAGACGATCAACAAGTACGCCAAGGTGCTCGAGCGCAAGGGCGTGAAGTCGATCGTCGCCCTGCTCCACGAGGGCGGCCTGCCCGCCTCGGGCGCGTACAACTACGACTGCGACAGCCCCGGCCCGGGCAACGGCATCTCCGGTCCGATCGTCGACATCGCCAAGAACGTCAGCCCGCAGGTCGACGCCCTGGTCACCGGGCACACCCACCAGGCGTACGCGTGCACCATCGCGGACCCGGCGGGCAAGCCGCGCACGGTCACTTCGGCGGCCTCCTTCGGCCGGCTCTACACCGACACGACGCTCACCTATGACCGTCGTACGAAGGACATCGTCCGCACCGCCGTCGCCTCCGCGAACCACGTCGTCACCCGTACCGTGGACCCGGCCGACGACATGAGCACCCTGATCAAGCGCTGGAAGGCCCTGGCCGCGCCGATCGCCAACCGTCCCGTCGGCCACATCGCCGCCGACATCGAGAACCCCCTCGATCCGGCGGTGTACGAGAAGCCGATGGGCAACCTGATCGCGGACGCGCAGCTGGAGGGCATGGCCCCGGCCGACAAGGGCGGTGCGCAGCTCGCCCTGATGAACCCGGGCGGCGTCCGCGCGCCGCTGACCCGCAAGGCGTCCGGCGCCGAGGGCGAGGGGGTCGTGACCTACGGCGAGGCGTACACCGTCCAGCCGTTCACCAACATGATGACGGCGGTCGACCTGACCGGTGCGCAGCTCATCACCACGCTCCAGCAGCAGGTCAGCGGCGCCAACCTGGGCTCCCCGAAGATCCTCCAGGTGTCGAAGAACTTCAGGTACACCCTGGACATGACCAAGACCGGCGCCGACCGGATCGTGGTCGACTCGGTGCGGCTCAACGGTGAGGCGATCGACCCGGCGAAGACCTACCGGGTCGCGATGAACGAGTTCCTGTCCGGTGGCGGCGACGGCTTCGCCGTCCTGAAGGAGCACAAGAACAAGCTGGTCGGCGCGTCCGACCTGGACATGTTCACCGCCTACCTGGGTGCCCACTCCTCGGCCGCCGCGCCGCTGGCTCCGCCGGCGACGGACCGCATCACGGTCGTCAAGTAGCCGGTCGTCAAATAGCCCTTCCGGGCCCCTGAGCGAGGGGGCGGCGGCCGTTCCGGCGGACCGCCGCCCCCTTTCGCGCACGTCCGGAAGACCTCTGGTGTGTTTGTCGTGACCCTGACATCATCCGGGCATGGAGCGACGACGTTTTCTCGTGGGGGCCCTCGCCGCCGGGGCCGGAGTGATGCTCGGGGCGCCCGCCGCCTCCGCCGTGGACGTACGGGCCTGGATGGCGGCGCACGGCGACGGGACGCCGCTGCGGCAGCTCACCATCCCCGGCACGCACGACTCCGGGGCGCGGTACGGCGGGCCCTGGAGCGCCTGCCAGAACACCACCATCGCCCAGCAGTTGGACAGCGGCATCCGGTTCCTGGACATCCGGTGCCGGGTGACCGGCGGATCCTTCGCGATCCACCACGGCGCCTCCTACCAGAACATGATGTTCGGGGACGTCCTCGTCGCCTGCCGCGACTTCCTCGCCGCGCACCCCTCCGAGACCGTCCTCATGCGGGTCAAACAGGAGTACTCCGAGGAGTCCGACGCCACCTTCCGCGCGGTCTTCGACGACTACCTCGACGGACGCGGCTGGCGCCCCCTCTTCCGCGTCGGTGACGGACTGCCGCTCCTCGGCGAGGCCCGTGGCCGGGTCGTCCTGCTCTCCGACAACGGCGGTCTGCCGGGGGTGAGATGGGCCGACGGCTCCCTCTTCGCCGTCCAGGACGACTGGAACGCGCTGCCCGACGCCAAGTACCCGAAGATCGAGGCCCACTTCCGCGCCGCCGCCGAGCGGCCGGGAAAGCTGTACGTCAACTTCGTCAGCACCTCCGCCTACCTCCCGCCCCGCTGGAACTCCGACCGGCTGAACCCGCGCGTGCACGGCTTCCTCGACGGCGCCGAGATGTCCGGCCGTACGGGGCTCGGGATCGTCCCCATGGACTTCCCGAACACCCGCTCGGGGCTGGTCGAAGCCCTGCTCCGGCACAACTAGGCGGCCCGCGGGGCCTTCTCGCCGTGTACGGCGGTGTACTCGGCCGCCAGCCACGGCCCCAGGTCCTCGACGAGCATCCGGAGGACCGCCGGATCGGGCGCGGACGAACGGCCGGTCGTCACCGCCAGCCGCATCTGCCCGGCGCGCTCCGGGTAGAAGCCGCCGAAGGCGGCGGCCTGCCGGTCGAGGTCGCTGGTCCAGCCGCCCCACCGGGGCATGACGAGGGTGAAGCCGGTACGGACGAGCCGTCGGCCGACCCGCCGCCCGAGGCCGCGCGGGTCGGTGCCCTCGGCGGCGCGCGTACGCCAGCCGGGGAGGAGCAGGCCGAGGTCGCCGTTCGTCTCGCGGGCCAGGAGCGAGGTGGGGCGGTAGCGGGGCAGTTCGTCGGCGAGGTCGGGGCCGATGAGCGGGGTGCAGAGGCAGGCGACGAAGAAGCCCCCGTCGTGGCGTTCGGCTTCGCTGAGCAACGTCCGGGAGCTGGAGAGCAGGACGCCGACGCCGTCGATCACCGGGAAGTCCCGGTCGAGCGCCGACTCCAAGGCGCGGGCGGTGGCCCGGTCGGCCGCCGTGGGCTCGTCGTACAGGGCGAGCTGGAGGTCGAGGTCCGAGGCGCCCGGGATCGCGGTGCCGCGGGGAAGGCTGCCGTACAGGTAGGCGCTGTGCAGCCGGTCAGGACCGAACGCGCCGGAGATCCGGGCCCGCGCCGCCTCGACGACCGGCGCGAACGCCGGCGCCACGCGCTCCAGGGCGCCTTCACGCAGGATCGTTCCGTCGGGGGCAAGTCCGCGTCCGTCGTCCATGACGTCACTCTGCCCCGGGCGGCGGCCGATCGCCGAAGGGTTTTTCCCACCCCGGTCGGGGGCCCTTCACCCCTCCGGCGGCGGCGTCGGTGCCCCCGGCAGCCGGACCGTCGCCACCGTGCCGCCGCCCTCCGCCGGGGTGAGGGTGATCGTGCCGCCCGCGTGGTGGACCGTGCGGGCCACGATCGAGAGGCCGAGGCCCGAGCCCGGGAGGCTGCGGGCCGAGGGGGAGCGCCAGAAGCGGTCGAAGACGTGCGGGAGCTCGTCGGGGGCGATGCCGGGGCCCTGGTCGCGGACGGTCAGTTCGCCGCGCATCAGGGTCACCTCGATCGTGCCGCGCGGCGGCGAGAACTTCACCGCGTTGTCCAGGACGTTCATCAGGGCCCGCTCCAGGGCGGCCGGTTCCGCCCGTACGTACCAGGGCGCCAGGTCCGTGACCAGGGCCAGTTCGGGGCCGCGCAGCCGCGCCCGGTCCAGGGCCGTCCGCAGGATCGTGTGGAGCGGGACCACCTCCAGGGGGCCGGGCTGCGCCGCGTCCGGGCGGGCCAGCTCCTGGAGGTCGCCGATCAGCGCCGCCAGCTCCGTCATCTGCGCCTTCACCGAGGCCATCAGGGCCCGCCGGTCGTCCGGCGGGATGGCCCGGCCCGTCTCCTCGCTGCGCGCGAGCAGTTCGACGTTCGTACGGAGGGAGGTGAGCGGGGTCCGCAGCTCGTGGCCCGCGTCCGCGATCAGCTGCGCCTGCCGGTCGCGGGAGGTGGCGAGCGCCGCCGTCATCGCGTTGAACGAACGCGACAGACGGGCGATCTCGTCCTCGCCCTCCACCGGGATCCGCACGGTCAGGTCCTCGGTCGCGGCCACGTGCTCGACCGCCCCGGTCAGCCGGTTCACCGGCTCCAGGCCGGTCCGCGCCACCCACAGGCCCGCCGCGCCCGCGCCGACGACCCCGATCCCCGAGACCAGGAGCAGCACCCAGCGCAGGGTCGACATCGAGTTGTCGATCTCGTACAGCGGACGGGCGACCGAGACCGCGACCGGCTGGCCGGCGATCGACACGGGATACGAGTACACCCGCATCTCCGTGCCGTTCTCGGCGTTCGTGGTGTGCAGCGCGAACGGCTGCTCGCCCCGCGCGACCGCGAGGTCCCCGGCCCGGGCGGGGATCGGGGAGGTGCCGAGCGTGCAGAGGTCGCCGGTGACGGTGACGATCTGCAAGGTCTGCGCGGGCCCGGCCAGCGGGCGGTTCTGAGCCCCCGGGGCGCAGGAGCCGAGCAGCCTCCGCGCCTGCTCGTCCGTGAGCCGGGTGCCGCGCAGCGAGGAGTCCAGCTCCGCCTCCAACTGCGCCCGCGTCACGAACCAGCAGGCCAGCGACACCGCCGCCACCGCCACGGCGACCGCCGTCGCCGTCAGGAGCGCCAGCCGGGACCGCAGCGGCCGTGACCGGAACCAGGTGAGGGGACTCCTCACTCCCCGCCCCCTCCGCGCAGCGCGTATCCCACGCCCCGCACCGTGTGCACGAGGCGCGGCTCGCCGCCCGCCTCCGTCTTGCGCCGCAGGTACATCACGTACACGTCCAGCGAGTTCGAACTCGGCTCGAAGTCGAAGCCCCACACGGCCTTGAGGATCTGCTCCCGGGTCAGCACCTGCCGTGGGTGCGCCAGGAACATCTCCAGGAGCGTGAACTCGGTCCGCGTCAGCTCGACCGTCCGCCCGCCCCGGGTCACCTCGCGCGTGGCCAGGTCCATCCGCAGGTCCTCGAAGGCCAGCACGTCGGTGTCGGCGGGGCCGGCGGCCGTGGCCGAGGCGTACGAGCTGCGCCGCAGCAGCGCCCTGATCCGGGCGAACAGCTCGTCCAGCTCGAAGGGCTTCACCAGGTAGTCGTCCGCGCCCGCGTCGAGCCCGGTGACCCGGTCGCCGACGGTGTCGCGGGCGGTGAGCATCAGGATCGGCACGGTGGAGCCGGAGGCCCTGATCCGGCGGGCCGCGGTCAGCCCGTCCATGCGGGGCATCTGGACGTCGAGGACGACGAGATCGGGGGCGTACGCCTCCATCCGGGCGAGCGCGTCCAGGCCGTCGACGGCGTCCTGCGTCCCGTACCCCTCGAAGGCGAGGCTGCGGCGCAGGGCCTCCCGCACGGCGGGCTCGTCGTCGACGATGAGGATCCGTTCGGCTTCGTGTCGCTGTCCCGTCATGGGCTCAGCGTCGCACGACGCCCGCTCGCCGGTCAGCTGTCGCCGCCCGCGCGCAGGCTCTCCAGGTCGGCCTTCAGGGTGGAGACCGGGATGGCGAATCCGAGGCCGACGCTCCCGGCCGTGGAACCGTTCGAAGAACTGGGCGAATACATGGCCGAATTGATTCCGATGATCTCGCCGTTCATATTGATCAGCGCGCCGCCGGAATTCCCCGGATTGAGCGAGGCGTCGGTCTGGATCGCCTTGTACGTGGTCTTCGACGAGCCGGTGTCGCCGTTGAACTGCTGTCCGCCGAACTCGAACGGCCAGCCCTGCCGGGGGTCGTACCGCTGCCCCTGGCCCTGCCCCTGGCTCTCCTCGTCCTTCGCGACGGTCACGTCCCGGTCGAGCGCGGAGACGATGCCGCTGGTGACGGTCCCGGTCAGGCCCTCGGGGGAGCCGATCGCCACGACCTGGTCGCCGACCCGCACCTTCGAGGAGTCGCCGAGCGTGGCCGCCTTGAGCCCGGAGGCGTCCTTCAGCTTGATGAGCGCCAGGTCCTTGTCGGGGTCCGTGCCGACGACCTCGGCCCGGTGGCTCCTGCCGTCGCTGAGCCGCACGGTGATCTCGGAGGCGCCGGAGATCACGTGGTTGTTGGTGACGATCTCGCCGTCGGAGGTGATGATCACGCCCGAGCCGGTGGACTTGCCGGAGGTGGAGCTCGCGGCGATCTCGACGATGGACGGGGAGACGGCCTCGGCGACGCCGGCGACCGTGCCCGTGCTGCCCGTGGAGACGTTGGTGCCGCTCACGGCCGAGGAGGCGGCGACCGGGGTGTCGGAGGCGAACTGCTGGACGAGCGTCGCCGTGCCGCCGCCGACCGCCGCGGCCGCGATGGCCACGGCCGCCATGAGCCCGACCCCGCGCCTGGCACGGCGGCGGGGAACGGGGCCTCCGGCGGGGGCGGCGGCCGGGGCGCCCATGGCGGCGACGGGCGGGACCGGCGGACCCGACGGCGGCACGTGGCCACCGGACGGCCAGACGGTGGTGCCGGGCTCGGTGACGATCGGCCGGGTGGAGAGCGGCTGCGTGGCGTACGGCTCGCCGGCGATCGGCCGGGCGGCGGTCTGTCCGGCGTCCGCCGGCGACTGGGCCGGGGCGTACGGCGGCCTCGGCGGGTAGTAGGGCTGCTGCGGCTGCTGCTCCTGGAAGTCCGTCATGGCTATGACTCTCGGAGCCGTACATGAGAGCCGTCTGAGGGCCGGCTGAGAAGCCCGACAGAAGCCTGTATGCCCGATATAAGGATCCCTCGTGCCGAGGAGGACCCCCTCCCCGGCGGAGACGGCCGGACCCGTCGTCTACCGTGCACCCCGAGGCGCCCCGACGTGCGGGGCGCGGGGAGGGAGACGATCTTGCGCAAGACGGCGAAACGGCTACTGGCCTCGGTGACCGGCGTCCTGGCCGGAGGGCTGCTGGCGGCGACGCTGCCCGCCCACACGGCCCAGGCCTCGTCGTGGATGGACCGCTGCCCCTCGGGTTACTTCTGCGGCTTCAGCGAAACGTCCGGCCAGGGCACCCTGTTCAAGACGAACAAGAGCATGGCCACGCTGGGTACCTGGGACAACAAGATCCGCTCGTACACCAACAAGTCGTCGGCCATCGCCTGTGTCTACAGCGATCCGAACTACTCGCTGAGCGGCGCGAACTCCACGTACTCCCCGGTCTCCCCGAACGGCAGTGGTCACGACTACGACGCGAGCATGGACCGGGCGATCAGCTCGGTCAAGATGGTGCTGACCGAGAACGAGTGCTCGGGCGACGCCTACCCGTGGTGGATCTCCGACCCCGGAACCCGGTCGGCCGGCTTCGGCGACCTCGACAACAACCGCAGGGCCGATGTGCTCTCCCGCGACCTGGCGGGCCGCCTCTGGTTCCTTCCGGGCGACGGCAACGGCCGGCTCGTCGGTGGCGGCTGGAACTCCATGACGGCGATGACCCGGCACGGCGACTTCACCGGCGACGGCCGCGAGGACCTGATCACCCGCGACCGCGGCGGCAGGCTGTGGCTCTATCCGGGCAACGGCGCCGGATGGTTCGGCGCCCGCAAGAACATCGGTACGGGGGGCTGGAACGGCATGTCCGTCCTGACCGCGGTGGGCGACCTCTCCGGTGACGGCAAGGCCGACCTGGTGGCGCGGGACGGGGCGGGGAAGCTGTGGCTGTACCCCGGCCGCGGCAACGGCTCGCTCGGTGCCCGCAAGGCGATCGGTGGCGGCTGGCAGGTCATGAACCTCCTCGTCGGCAGCGGCGACATGAACCGTGACGGCAAGGCCGACCTCGTCGCGCGCGACGGCGCCGGGAAGCTCTGGTTCTACCCGGGACGCAACAACGGCACCCTCGGCGCCCGGACGCTGATCGGCGGCGGCTGGCAGGTCATGGAGTACCTGTTCGCCGTCGGCTCGTACGACGGAGACGGGACCAACGACCTGGTGGCCTCGACCAACGAGCACTACCAGGGAGGCTTCCCCGGCCGGTTGCTCGGCTACCGCGGCTCGGCCACCGCGCCCACCATCCTCCGGCCCGTCCAGGAGCTCAACGGCTGGAACTGGTGGAAGCAGAACGGCATCTTCTGACGCCCGCCACGACAGAGCCCGTACGGGAAGCGGAAGACGCCGACCGTACGGGCTCTGTCGGCGGGCCGCCGTTCCGGAGCCGGGATCAGCCGCCGTCGCAGCCGCAGGAGCGGCGGACCACCAGCGCCGACGGGAAGAGCTTCACGCGCTCGCGGCGCGAGCCCGCCACCCGGAGCGAGTCGTCGAGGACCAGGTCCACCGCCGCCCGTGCCATCGCCGGCCGGTCCGAGGAGATCGTGGTCAGCGGCGGGTCGGTGAGCGCCGCCTCCTTCACGTCGTCGAAGCCCGCGACCGCCAGCTCCGTCGGCACCTCGATGCGCAGCTCGCGCGCCGCCCGCAGCACACCGAAGGCCTGGTCGTCGGTGGAGCAGAAGATGGCCGGCGGCCTGTCCGGGCCGGAGAGCAGCTTCAGCGCCACCTGATAGGCGTCGTAGCGGTTGTACGGAGCCTGGAAGAGCCGGCCCTCTATCGAGAGGCCCGCCTCCAGCATGGCCCGCCGCCAGCCCTCCTCGTGGTCGGCGACGGGGTCGCCGACGGCCGGGGTGTTCGGGACGCCGCCGAGGCACGCCACGTACGGGTGACCGTGCTCCAGGAGGTGCCGGGTGGCGAGCTGGGCGCCGCCGATGTCGTCGGTCACGACGGCCACATCGTCGATCGCCTCGGGCCGCTCGTGGAGCAGCACCACGCGCGCGTCCCAGGCCTCGATCTCGCTCGCGGCCTGCTCGCTCATGCCCTGGCTGACCAGGATCAGTCCGGAGACCCGCATCCCGAGGAAGGCGCGCAGGTAGTGGACCTCGCGCTCGGTGCGGTAGTCGGAGTTGCCGACGAGCACCATCTTCCCGCGCTCGGCGGCGGCCTGCTCGACCGCGTGGGCCATCTCGGCGAAGAACGGCTGCCGCGCGTCGGGGACGATCATGCCTATGAGGTCCGTGCGCCGGGACGCCATGGCCTGGGCCACCCGGTCGGGGCGGTAGCCCAGTTCCTTGATCGCGGCGAGGACACGCTCGCGCGTGGCCGGGGCGACCGGCCGGGGTCCGTTGTTGATGACGTAGCTCACGACCGCGGTAGAAGTACCTGCCAGTCGAGCTACGTCATCCCGCGTCACCTTGGCCACGCGCGGCAGTCTACGCGGGGTGACCTACCTACCGGCAGGTCGCACTGTGGCGTCCGCCACGTTCCTGTCCTCCGAGGGGGTGACGTCCGCCGTGGCGGCCTTGACGCCGGCGTTCGCCCGGGCCTTCTCCTGGGCCCGGGAGTCCTCCGTCTGGGAGCGGACCTCCTCCGCCGCCCGCTCGACCTTCTCCGGGGTGACGAAGCGGTAGCCGACGTTACGGACGGTGCCGATGAGCGACTCGTGCTCGGGGCCCAGCTTGGCCCGCAGCCGCCGCACGTGGACGTCGACCGTCCGGGTGCCGCCGAAGTAGTCGTACCCCCACACCTCCTGGAGGAGCTGCGCGCGGGTGAAGACCCGGCCCGGGTGCTGGGCCAGGTACTTGAGCAGCTCGAACTCCTTGAAGGTCAGGTCCAGGACCCGGCCCTTGAGCTTCGCGCTGTACGTCGCCTCGTCGACCGACAGGTCGCCGTTGCGGATCTCCATGGGGGAGTCGTCGGCGACGATCTGCTGCCGGCCCATCGCGAGCCGGAGGCGGGCCTCGACCTCGGCCGGGCCCGCGGTGTCGAGGAGGACGTCGTCGATGCCCCAGTCGGCGGTGACGGCCGCGAGGCCGCCCTCGGTGACGACGAGGATCAGCGGACAGCCGGGCCCGGTGGACCGCAGCAGCTGACAGAGCGAACGCACCTGCGGGAGGTCCCGCCGGCCGTCGACGAGGATCACGTCCGCGCCGGGGGTGTCCACGAGGGCGGGGCCCTCGGCCGGGGCCACCCGGACGTTGTGGAGCAGCAGGCCGAGTGCGGGCAGCACCTCGGTCGACGGCTGGAGAGCGTTGGTGAGGAGCAGCAGTGAACTCATCGCGTCGCGCCCCCAAGCCCTCGGCCGCGCTGGAGCAGGGGGTGTTCCCCCGCCTCGTCGGTCGGTCGGTCGTGCTTCGTACGCTCGCTCATAACGTCGGTTCCTCCTCGGTCCCTGCGAGGACGTGCACTGCTTCGTGACGTGCACCGCTTCGTACAGATCACTGCCGGCTCTCGCGCCCTGAGAGCTTTTGTTCATCCGTCCGTAACAACGGTCGGAAAACGCAAAAGGACCCGGGGGCTGCGTCGCCCGGATCCTCTGCCCAGCAGAATAGCCCACATGAGTTCAGAGGGAGAGGGCGGATTTCACATGGTGGATGTCTCCCTGATCACTTCCGGATCGCGCCGGGCCATGTTGCGTACCGATGACGGTGTCCGGATCGAGGCGGTTTACGAACCCTCTGCCGCAAGTGTCACCGATACGGCCGTCGTCGTCGCCCACGGGTTCACCGGGTCGGCCGATCGGCCCGCCGTCCGGCGCGCCGCCCGGGCCTTCGCGGAGCGCGGCGCGGCCGTCGTGACCTTCTCCTTCCGCGGGCACGGCGGCTCCGGCGGCCGCTCCACCGTCGGCGACCGGGAGGTCCTCGACCTGTCCGCCGCCGTCCGCTGGGCCCGCGCCCTCGGCCACGCGCGCGTGGCGACGGTCGGCTTCTCCATGGGCGGATCCGTGGTCCTGAGCCACGCGGCCCTGGACCGGGGGACGGCAGGACGCGCCGATGCGGTGGCCGCCGTCTCCGCACCCGCCCGCTGGTACTACCGGGGCACGGCCCCGATGCGCCGCCTCCACTGGGTGGTCACCCGGCCGGAGGGCCGCCTCGTCGGCCGTTACGGGCTCCGCACCCGGATCGACCGGCGCGCCTGGGACCCCGTGCCCCTCTCCCCGGTGGAGGCCGTGCCGCTGATCGCGCCGACCCCCCTGCTGATCGTGCACGGCGACCGGGACGCGTACTTCCCGCTCGACCACCCGCGGATGCTGGCCGCGGCCGGCGACGCGGAACTGTGGCTGGAGCGGGGCATGGGGCACGCCGAGAACGCGGCGGACGAGGAGCTGCTCACCCGGCTCGGGGACTGGCTCACGCGCGCATAGCCCATCATGGGGAGCGGCGCGCACACGAACGAAGGGAGCGCCGTTATGGCAGCGGGAACCATCCGCTACTGGGCCGCGGCCAAGGCCGCGGCCGGTGTCGCGGAGGAGCCGTACACCGCCGAGCACCTCGCGGAGGCGCTCGACGCGGCCCGCGCGAAGCATCCGGGCGAGCTCGTCCAGGTCCTCCGGCGGTGCTCGTTCCTGGTCGACGGCGACCCCGTCGGGACCCGGAGCCATGAGACGGTACGGCTTGCCGAGGGCGGCACGGTCGAGGTGCTCCCCCCGTTCGCAGGAGGGTGAACCCCAGAGCAATGAGCAACGACCAGTACTACGGCGGGCAGCAGTACGACCCGTACGCGAACGGGAACCAGGGGCAGGGCCTGGAGAACCCCGACGTCACCCAGACGTGGGAGGGGCAGACCTGGGACACCCAGTACCAGCCGGCCGTCTCGTACGACCAGGTACAGGCCGCGCGGCCCCAGCCACAACCCCAGCACCAGGCTCCTGCGCCCCACGGGGCGCAGGAGGCGTACCAGCCGTATCCGGCGTACGGGTACCCCGCCGAGCCGCAGCAGGCCGCGGCGCCGGTCCCGGCCCATGCCCCGGCTCCCGCCCCGGCTTCCGTCCCCGCTCCTGAGCCCGGTCCCGGCGCGGGCGCGGACGCGGCGGGACCCGCCTGGTCCTCGCCCACCATCTCGGGGAACACCCGGATCACCGACGCCCAGCGCGCCCGCGCCGAAGGCCGTTCGCCGGTGATCGAGCCCGGGATGCGGCCCGCCGCGCTGACCGCCGTCCTCGGACTGCTGCTCGCCGGGGGCGCCGCCCTCGGCACGTACGGCCTGCTCGTCCCGCTCGTCCTGCTCCAGGGCCTCACCGCCGCCGGCTGGTTCCGGCTCAACGGCATGTGGCCCGCCCGGCAGGGCATCGCCCTCGCCTTCGCCGGCGGACTCGCCGCCGACGCCGCCCTGCTCGCCACCGGCAAGGAGCACGCGGCCGCCGCGATCCTCGGCACGCTCGGCGTCTGGGTGCTGCTCTGCCTCGTCCTCCAGCTGCGCAGCCACGCCGATCCGGACGAGCGGATGTACGGCCTGATGGCCACCGTGGCCTCGGCGGCGCTGACCGTCATCGCCACCGGGCACCTCGGCGCCGCGTCCGACGCGGTGGTCGTCGGCGGGATCGCCGTCGCCGCCACCGTCCTGGCACGGGCCCTTCCACTGCCCGGCCCGGTGTCCCTGGTCGTCGCGCTGCTCGCCTCCGCGGGCGCGGGGATCGCGGCCGGCGGGCTCACCGGCCTGGGCGCCTCCGGGGCGCTGCTCGGCCTCGGCGCCGGGGTGTGCGCGCTCGTCGGCCTGCGGGTGGCCAGCTACGACTACCCGTCCCGCTTCGTCCACATGACGGCCGGTGTCGCGCTGCCGCTGACGGCCGCGGCGCCCGCCGTGTACCTGCTTGGCCGGGCCCTGGCCTGACTCCGGCAGGGCCCTGGCGCCGCCCCGACACAGCCCTGACGCGGCCCTGACCAGACCCTGATCCGGAGGCCGCCCGGGAACCAACCGGCCCCCCGACACGTCGATCTTGGTGTCGGGGGGCCGAACATATTCATTTCCATCGGGGGGACACTCAGCCCATGCGAGCACTGCGGATTCTGTTGGTCGTGGCCGTCGTGCTGGGCGGTGTCCTCGTCGGGATCGACCGGCTGGCCGTGGCGTACGCCGAGTCGGAGGCGTCGAGCCGGGTGAAGCTCTCGGCGACCGACACCGACTCGATCGAGGTCGACATCAAGGGCTTCCCGTTCCTCACCCAGGTCGCGGACAAGCGGTTCGACGAGGTCGACGTCAAGGCGACCGGCGTGACGGCGACGGCGGGCAGCCGGCGCATCCGGGTCGGCGAGCTGAGCGTGCGGCTGCGGGACGTCACCGTGACCGGCGACTGGGCGGGCGCGAGGGCGGGCTCCGCGAGCGGGACGGCCCTCATCTCGTACGCGGACCTCACCGCCGCCACCGACCGGGAGGCCACCGTCGCCTACGGCGAGAACGGCAAGGTGAAGGTGACCGGCGGAGTGACCGTCATGGGCCGCACCCTGACCCGCACGGTCCTGTCGACGGTGACCGTCGTGAACGGCGACACCATCCGGGTCCGCGCCGACGAGGTGCCCGGCCAGGGCATCCCGGGCATCGAGGAAATGGTCCGCGCGCGCACCGACTTCGAGCGCCCGATCGGGATGATCGCCGGCATGAAGGTGGAGAAGGTCGAGCCCCGGCCGGAGGGTCTGGCCGTCATGGTGACCGGCAAGGACATAGCCCTCGCGGGCTGACACCACCGGCGCGTACGCCCCGGAGAGCCTCCGGAGACCGCTGCGCGCACCCCTTGGTCACATGCTGAGACACCGCTGTCCGAGGCGTAGAAACGGGGCCGGACGCCCGGCCGCGCGGGCGGCCCGAGCCCTTCCGCACCGTGATCGCGTCTCGTATCTCGGACGATCGCGTCTCAAAATACGACACACCGGTGACACGGCCGCCTGTCCGTCCCTACGATCGAGGGCATGAAGCGACAGGCGGATCTCACGAAGCGGCGGGCAGTAGACCTGTGCCGCGTCGCCGCCATGCTCTGTCGCTCCGTCTGAGCGGGACTCACCACTCCCGTATTCCTCAGGCCCTCCCACCGCGAGGACAGGGCCGCCCTGTGTAGCCGTACGCACGTCCGCTGTCCGTACGCACGCGATGACGCGTACCGCACCACACCCGCACCACACCGCCGCACACTGCCCCGGAGGAGAACAGCATGGCTCGCAGCGACGTCCTGGTCGACGCGGACTGGGTCGAGGCCAACCTCGACAACCCGCAGGTCGCCATCGTCGAGGTCGACGAGGACACTTCGGCCTACGAGAAGAACCACATCCGCAACGCCATCCGGATCGACTGGACCCAGGACCTCCAGGACCCGGTCCGCCGCGACTTCATCGACCAGGAGGGCTTCGAGAAGCTCCTCTCGGCGAAGGGCATCGCGAACGACACCACGGTCGTCCTCTACGGCGGCAACAACAACTGGTTCGCCTCGTACGCCTACTGGTACTTCAAGCTCTACGGCCACCAGGACGTGAAGCTCCTCGACGGCGGCCGCAAGAAGTGGGAGCTCGACTCCCGCGACCTGGTCGACGGCTCCGAGGTCCCGGCCCGCCCGGCCACCGAGTACAAGGCCAAGGCCCAGGACTCCTCGATCCGTGCCTTCCGCGACGACGTCGTGGCCGCGATCGGCGCCCAGAACCTGGTCGACGTCCGCTCGCCCGACGAGTTCTCCGGCAAGCTGCTCGCCCCGGCGCACCTCCCGCAGGAGCAGTCGCAGCGCCCCGGCCACGTGCCGAGCGCCCGCAACATCCCGTGGTCGAAGAACGCCAACGACGACGGCACCTTCAAGTCGGACGACGAGCTCAAGGCGCTCTACGAGGCCGAGCAGGTCGATCTGGCGAAGGACACCATCGCCTACTGCCGCATCGGCGAGCGCTCCGCGCTGACCTGGTTCGTCCTGCACGAGCTCCTCGAGGTCACGAACGTCAAGAACTACGACGGCTCGTGGACCGAGTACGGCTCCCTCGTCGGCGTGCCGATCGAGCTCGGCGCCAACAAGTAATTCCCCGGACCCTCCCCTCCTCCGGACCCCTCGACCGTAAGGACAGAACGACATGTGTGGAGCGCAGCCCGGCGGCCCCGACGCCTCGACGATCAAGCCCGGTGAGACCACCATCCAGGGCTTCGTGACCAAGGACGGCGCGCCCGTCACCGGTTACGTCCGCCTCCTGGACTCGACCGGCGAGTTCACGGCCGAGGTCCCGACCTCCGCCACCGGCCAGTTCCGTTTCTACGCGGCCGAGGGCACCTGGACCGTCCGCGCCCTGGTCCCGGGCGGCACCGCCGACCGCCAGGTCGTGGCCCAGAAGGGTGGCCTCGCCGAGGTCGCCATCGCGGTGTGATCCCGCAACGCTGAACCGGCCGAAGGGCCGTGCCTCCTGGGGGGTTGGACGCCATTTCCAGGACTAGAGGCACGGCCCTTCGGTCTTCCTTTTTCCTGCACCTCTCGCCCTGCTCGGCCCCGGGGGGCCTCCGACCGCCGTATGACGGTGGTCGGGCCCGGTCGTACGCTGAAGGTGTGTACGCACGCCGTCGCCACGTCTACTTCTGGATGATGGGCGCCTGCCTGGTCCTGTTCGTGGGCGCCTGGGCCGTCGTGCGGCTCTTCTCCATGCCGGTCGCGATCGGCATGTGCGTGGTCGCCATGCTCATCCCCCCGGTCGCCGCGATGGTCGCGAACCGCCGGGGCCCGGAGGACCGCTGGTGGGACGATCCCTCGGGCGACCCTGAGTCGGACGAGTGGTGGGACGAGCTGGACGGCAAGAAGCGTCGAGGTCAGTAGACGAGGGCCTGGGTCTCGTCCGTCATGGCTTCCTGGACGAAGACCTGGGCGCCGGCGATGCGGACGCCGTCCAGGACGTCCTTCTCCGTGATCTCGCGGCGGGCCGCGCACTGGGTGCAGAGCGTGACGCGCCCGGCCGCCAGGATCGAGTCGATCAGGTCCGGCAGCGGCGCCGCGTGGGGGAGTTCGAACTCGGCGGCCCGGCCCGGGAGGGCGAACCAGGAGGACTCGCCGGTCAGCCAGAGCGATACCTCGACGCCGCTCGCGACGGCGACGGCGGCCACCGTGAAGGCCTGCGAGCAGCGTTCGGGGGCGTCGGCCCCTGCGGTCACCTTGATCACGAGCTTCTTCGCCATATGCCGAACTGTAATGCGCGGCACTGCAACCCCCTGCGCATCTCACGTGTCAGTTGGGTGCGCGGATGACGGAATCCGCGCTTCAGGTCTCGTGGGGGGACTCTTGAGCAGCGAAGAAAGTATCCAAAATCCGGAAACGGCACCGCCGCCGGAGCCGGAGACCGGGGCGGAAACCGTCCCTCCGGTCGACTCGCGGGGCGAGGCACCCGATGTGTCTCCGGACACACCGCCGGTCGCGCGGCCGCGCCGTCGTGCCCTCCGTACGGTCGGTCTGATAGCCGTCGCCGCCGTCCTCGGCCTCGTCGGCGGCACCGCCGTCGGCTACGGCATCCAGGCCGACCGCGAGCCGACCCCGCTCCCGGCCCTCAACCAGCCGGGCCTCGCCTACCCGAAGCCCCTCCCGAAGGGCCAGGAGCCGGATCCGCTCCCCGCCTCGGAGGACCTTCAGGCGAAGGCGCAGGGCGACCTGCGGAAGCTGCTGGTGCCGAAGCCCGCGGGTGCGAAGACGCCCGAGTTCGGGGACAGGGACGGCTGGATGTCGGCCTCCACGTTCGCCTCCCGATTCGAACGGTCCGGGGACGCGCTGAGCTACCAGCTGGATCTGGGGATCCGGCGCGTCGCGGTCACGTCCTGGCGGACGGGCGAGAACCGGGTGAGCGAGATCCGCCTGGTCCAGTACCGCCCCGGCGACGAAATCGGCGCGCAGGACCACGTCGAGGACCAGCAGGGTTACATGCCCGAAGAGGACTACGCGGACAGTGAGGGAGAGGCCCTCGAGGGCTCCGCCGACGGCCGCTACTACGTCTTCCCCGTGCAGAAGGAGGCCGGCTACATGGACTTCTACGAGGCCAGGGCCTACTTCCACCGCGGTGACATCGCGGTCGAGATCTTCATCGTCGACACGAAGAAGATCTCGGAGAAGGACATCCGTTCGCTGGCCGAGCGGCAGCTGGGGCGCCTGTGAGTGAGGACCGGAACGACGTGACCGTACCCGCCGACGTGACCGTACCCGCCGACGTGACCGTACCCGCCGACGAGGCCGTGCCCGTCGAGCAGCCGACGACGAAGAAGCGCGCGCGCCGCGTCCTGCTCGGGATCGTGCTGCCCGCCGTACTCGTCCTCGGCGTGGCCGGCGGCGGCATCACCTACACCGCCGTCACCGTGTCCGCCGCCGACCGGACCGCGCCGACGGAGGTGTGGGCCCCGAACGAGCCGACCGACCACGACAAGGACCCGGCCGAGACCGCCGTGCGCGGCAAGTCCGGGACGCCGCTGAGCAAGCTGCTGCTGCCCGTGCCGGACGGGTACGAGCTCGGCCCCGACCACGAGCTGTACGGGAACGACGGCGAACTCGGCGAGAAGGAGGCCGTCGCCCTGATGAAGCAGTCGGGCGAAGGACTCTCCGGCAAGAAGCGGCGCTCGTACGAGAAGGCGGTCGACCGGCTCGGTATCCAGGGCATCGCGGTCCGTTCCTTCGCCGACCTGAGCGACGCCGCCGTCGTCGACGTCCAGATCACCCGGATGAAGAACAAGAAGCAGATCAAGGACAGCTTCCTCCTGCGCAAGGACGTCCTGGACGCCCTGGAGTTCCCGAAGGGACCCAAGGTGAAGGACCACAGGAACGCCGTCTGCTACCTGGTGCCCGAGGACAAGACGCTGAAGAAGAAGGAGCGGGACGAGCAGCTGGACGGCATGGTCTGCATCGCCTACGACTCCGAGGTCATGGTCGCGGTCACCGCGGCGGGCGCCAAGCCGTTCGACCGGGCGGCCGTGGCGGACCTGCTCAAGAAGCAGCTCGACCACATCGAGTCCCCGGGGGAGTACGTATGACCGAGCAGACCCAGACCCAGACCGAGGCCGAGGCCCCGATCGAGCCGAAGCCCGCGCCCCAGCCCCAGGCCGCTCCCGAGAACGGGCCCGCGCCCGCGTCCGTACCCGCGCCCGCGCCGAAGAAGTCACGGCGCCCCCTGCTGTGGGGCATCGCCCGGTGGACCGCCGCCGTGCTCGTGTGCGGCGGTGTCGGGACCGGCGCGGCCATGGGGATCACCGCCATGGACCGCCACGAGGTGCCCGGTCTCGCGACCGAGTCCGACGGCCGCTGGACCTACCCGAAGCTCGCCCTTCCGGCGCTGCCCGAGGGGGTCCAGCGCCCGTTCACCGCCGGCAACGACGGCGAGATCCACCACGCCGACCTGCGGAAGCTCGTACTGCCGGCTCCGGAGGGTGCCAAGGTCGACCCCAGGCTGAACGGCGGCTGGATCGGCCTCGACACGTACCTCACCCACTTCTACGCCGACGACCGGGTCGCGGTGAAGGAGGCCCTGGCCGACTCCGCCCTGCGGCACATCGCCGCCCGCGGCTGGACGACTCCGGACGGTACGGCCACCCGGGTGTACCTGCTGCGGTTCTCGTCGGTGGCGTTCGCGGAGGCGTTCAAGGACGACGTCCTGGACACGGGCACCCGCGGCAGCAGGCTCCCGGACGGTGTCGACGGCGAGACGCTGGACGAGTCCACGCAGGACATCCGGGTTCCCTCCCTCTCGGTGTACGCCTTCGACGAGCGGAAGCCGCGCGGCCCCGAGCACACCCGCTGGGCGTACATCCAGGCCGGTGACACGCTCGCGCTGGTCGCCCAGACCCGCAAGGGCGAGGCGCTGACCGTGCCGTTCCAGCAGACCGTCGCCCTCCAGGCGCAGCTGCTCGGCTAGGCCCGCCGCGCGAGACCCACCTCACCGAGTGGGCCGGACCCCCGCCCACTAAGCTGGGGTCCGGCCCGTTCCGCCTTCACCGCTCAGTCGAGGAGCACCCTGTGATCATTTTCTTCGAAATCTTGCTGGTCCTGGTCGCCGTCGGCGTGCTCGCCTTCACCGGACTGGCTGTGAAGAAGCTGTACCAGGGTCAGCGCTAACCACTTCTAGAGAACGCCAGAGCTGCTCATGATCGAGATCCCGTCCGACCTCAACCCGGACCTCGTCCCCCTCGCGTTCCTGCTCGGCACGTGGGAGGGCGCGGGCGTCTCCGACTTCCCCGGCGCCGAGAAGTGCAACTTCGGCCAGTCCGTGACGTTCAGCCACGACGGCCGGGACTTCCTCGCGTACACGTCCGCCTCGTGGGTCCTGGACAACGAGGGCAACAAGGTCCGTCCGCTGGAGAGCGAGAGCGGCTACTGGCGCATCGACAAGAACCGCAAGGTCGAGGTCGTCATGGTGCGTGACCAGGGCATCGTCGAGATCTGGTACGGCGAGCTCGCCGACCAGAAGCCGCAGATCGACCTGGCGACGGACGCCGTCGCCAGGACGGCGGCCTCGGGCCCGTACTCCGGCGGCAAGCGCCTCTACGGCTACGTCAAGAGCGACCTCATGTGGGTGGGCGAGAAGGCGACCCCGGAGGTCCCGCTGCGGCCGTACATGTCGGCGCACCTGAAGAAGGTCGTGACGCCGGAGGAGGTCGCGGAGATGGCCCGCAACCTGCCCGACATGCCGGACGACGGCATCGCCTTCTTCCGCTAGAAAGCCCGGGGGCGGCGCACCGCGCCCTCCTACACTGGAGGGCGTGGTGAGCACCGACTGGAAGAGCGACCTGCGGCAGCGCGGCTATCGGCTGACGCCGCAGCGCCAGCTTGTCCTGGAGGCCGTCGACGCGCTGGAGCACGCGACGCCCGACGACATCCTCGTCGAGGTCCGCAGGACCGCGTCGGGCGTGAACATCTCCACCGTCTACCGGACCCTGGAGCTCCTGGAGGAGCTCGGCCTGGTGAGCCACGCCCATCTGGGGCACGGGGCTCCGACGTACCACCTCGCCGACCGGCACCACCATCTGCACCTGGTCTGCCGGGACTGCTCCGGGGTGATCGAGGCGGACGTCGAGGTGGCCGCCGAGTTCACCGGGAAGCTCCGCGAGACCTTCGGGTTCGAGACGGACATGAAGCACTTCGCCATCTTCGGGCGCTGCGGCGACTGCGCCGGGAAGGCCGCCGACGCGGAGTCGTAGGCTTTCCCTCATGAAGAGCCCTCTGCTGTCCCTGCCCGGTGCCGTCGCCGCCGAAGGCCGCGACGAAGGGGTCGCCGCGCACTACGGCGACCTGTTCCGTGAGCAGCGCTCCCTCGCCGGCGGCCACGGTTTCGTCGACCTCTCGCACCGTGGCGTCGTCACGGTCACCGGTGACGACCGGCTGAGCTGGCTGCACCTGCTCGTCACCCAGCACATGACCGACCTGCCGGCGGGCCGGGCGACCGAGGCGCTGATCCTCTCCGCGAACGGGCACATCGAGCACGCCCTGTACCTCGTCGACGACGGCGAGACGGTGTGGGCGCACGTCGAGCCGGGGACGCGGGAGGAGCTCGTCGCGTACCTGGAGTCGATGAAGTTCTTCTACCGGGTGGAGGTCGCCGACCGTACGGACGACATCGCGGTCGTCCACCTCCCGGCCGGTTCCATCGCCGAGGTGCCCGAAGGCGCCGTCGTACGGGAGACCCCGCACGGCCGCGACCTGTTCCTGCCCCGGGCGGACCTGGAGTCCTTCGCCGCCTCGCACGGGCCGGCCGCCGGGATCCTCGCGTACGAGGCGCTGCGCGTCGAGGCGCACCGGCCCCGGCTCGGTTTCGAGACCGACCACCGGACCATCCCGCACGAGATCGGTCTCATCGGCAGCGCCGTCCACCTGCAGAAGGGCTGCTACCGGGGGCAGGAGACCGTCGCCCGGGTGCAGAACCTGGGGAAGCCGCCGCGCCGCCTGGTCTTCCTGCACCTGGACGGCAGCGAGGTGCTGCTGCCGGGGCACGGCACCCCGGTGCGGCTCGCGGCCGACGGCGAGGAGGGCCGGCAGCTGGGCTTCGTGACGAGTTCCGTCCGCCACCACGAGCTGGGCCCGATCGCCCTGGCCCTGGTGAAGCGGAACGTGCCCGTGGACGCGCCGCTGATCGTCGGGACGACGGCGGCGGCCCAGGAGACCGTGGTCGAGCCGTAGGACGGGTCGAGCCGTAGGACGGGTCGAGCCGTAGTCGAGCCGTAGGGGACGCCGGCCCGTCGGGGTCACACCTCGATCAGTACCGTGAACGGGCCGTCGTTCGTGAGCGAGACCCGCATCGACGCTCCGAACCGGCCCGTCTCCACGTGGGCGCCCAGCTCGCGCAGCCGGCGCACGACCTCGTCCACGAGGGGTTCGGCGACGGGGCCGGGCGCGGCGGCGTTCCAGGTGGGGCGGCGGCCCTTGCGGGCGTCTCCGTAGAGCGTGAACTGAGAGATCACGAGCAGCGGCGCGTTCACGTCCGAGCACGACTTCTCGTCGTTCAGCACCCGGACGGACCAGAGCTTTCTGGCCAATTGGGCGGCCTTCTCCGGGGTGTCGTCATGGGTCACCCCCACCAGGACGCACAGCCCCTCGCCCTTGATCTCACCGACGGTCTCCCCTGCGACGACGACGCTCGCGCCGTCGACCCTCTGCACCACTGCACGCATGCGCTCCAACCTACCGAGCCGCCCGCAGGCCGGTGGACGAGGGGCCGAACGGGTGCAGAGCGCCTGCACGCGCGCGGGCAGGAGTGGCACCATGCGTGTCAGGCGGTGCGGCTCCGCACCGGTCGAGGGGACGATTCTCATGAGTGCACCTGGCACCGGGCCGACGCCGTCCGGCCCCGTACCGCTGATCCGCGCCGGAACCAGGGGCGGTGGACCGGGTGGAGGCCCGGCCACGCGCCCACCCGTACAACGCTCCGCCGAGCCCGCCCTGCCCGAGCGGGCGCAGCCGGACCTCGGCGCCCTGCGCCTTCCCGAGCTGCGGGCGCTGCGCCGGGAGGCGCAGAGCGACGAGGCCGACCTGAGCTACGTCCGGCGGATGCTCCAGGGCCGGATCGACATCCTGCGGGCCGAGCTGGCGCGGCGGACCGATCCGGAGGCCCCGGTCCTCGACCGGCTCTCCGAGATCCTCGCCGACGTGCCCTCGCGGCACCGCAGTTCCGCCCGGCACGTGACGCTGTCGACGCCACGGAGCGAGGAGTACCGGCGGCTCGCGGCCGAGATGCTGTCGGAGGTCGAGCTGTCGGACCTGACGGCCCGTACGGACGAGGAACTGCACACGGCGATGGGGCGGCTCGCGGGGTACGAGCAGCAGGTCTCCCGGCGCCGGCAGCACCTCCAGCGGACCGCCGACGACTGCAGCGCGGAGATCGCCCGCCGCTACCGGGAGGGCGAGGCGCAGGTCGACGACCTGCTGGCGTGAGCCGGGAAGGGCAGGGGGAACCCGGGTGCGGGTGTGCCGGACAGGGCAGGGGAACCCGGGTGCGGGTGCGCCGGGGAGGGCAGGGGAAACTCGGGTGCGGGTGCGCCGGGGCCGTGCGTAGGGTCGAGGGATGACTGTCGACGTACGCGTGGTGGCGGAGTCCGAGTTCCCCGACTGGCAGCGGGCCCTGCGCACCGGATTCCTCAATCCGCCCGTCGTGACGGACGCGGAGATCGCCGACCGGCTGCCGCACGTCGACCTCGCGCGGACGCTCGGGGCCTTCGACCGGGACCGGGTCGTCGCCACCTTCCGGTCGTTCCGGCAGGAGGTCAGCACGGTCGGCGGCGGCAGCCTCACCGCCGACGCGATCACCCAGGTCACCGTCTCCCCGACGCACCGCAGGCGCGGGCTGCTCAGCCGCATGATGACCGCCGACCTGGCCGCCGCGAAGGAGCGGGGCGACGCGATCGCCACCCTGATCGCCGCCGAGTACCCGATCTACGGGCGGTTCGGCTTCGGCGCGGCGAGCTGGACCACCGAGTGGAGCGTGGACCTGCGCCGGGCCGGGCTCGACCCGCGCCGCTCGGGCCGGCCGGAGGACGGCGGCCGGATCGATCTGACCGACGCCGAGGAGATCCGCAAGGTCGGCCCCGAGGTGCACCGGCGTCTCGCCGGAGTCCGTGCCGGGGTCACCGACCGCCTTCCGCGCGGCTGGGACGTCGGCACCGGCCTCGGCGTGCACACCGAGCCGTGGCGCGAGCCGTACTACGCGCTGTACCGCGCGGAGTCCGGCGAGGTCGAGGGCTTCGTGTCCTACACGGCCGACGACAAGTGGGACGACGCCAAGCAGCCGTTGAACACCGTGACCGTACGGGACCTGATCGCCTTCACCCCGGCCGCCGAGCGCGCCCTCTGGCACTACCTGTGCTCCATCGACTGGGTCAGCACGGTCCGTTCGGGCTACCGGGCACCCGACGACCCGCTGCCGATGCTGCTCCCCGACCCGCGCGCCGCCAGGACGCTGACGTACGTGGACATGCTGTGGGTGCGGGTCCTGGACGTCGTCCGGGTCCTGGAGAGCCGGACGTACCCGGTGACGGACGGTCTCGTGCTCGACCTGCGGGACGGGGACGGGCTCGCCGGCGGGCGCTACCGGCTCGACGCCTCCCCGGACGGCGTCTCCTGCTCCCGTACCGACGGGTCCGCCGATCTCGCCTTCGACATCGCCGAGTTGGGCACGCTGGCCTTCGGTGACGAGTCGGCGGTACGGCTCCACCGGCTCGGGCGGGTCGAGGAGCTGACGGCGGGCGCCGCCGCCCGCGCCGACCTGCTGTTCCGTACCCCGCTGCGGCCGTTCTCGCCCGACATCTTCTGACGTCCTCCGGGGTCGGCCGTCAGCGGGTGCGGAGGCGGAAGAGGAATCCGGTGGCCGCGACCGCGACCGCGAACAGGGCCGCGCACCAGCCCAGGGCGATCCAGGGGGAGTTCCCGACCGGCTGGTCGAGCAGCAGGCCGCGCATCGACTCGATCAGCGGGGTCACCGGCTGGTGTTCGGCGAAGCCGTGCAGCCAGCTCGGCATGGTGTCGATCGGTACGAACGCGCTGCTGGGGTACGGCAGGAACATGACGAAGAAGGCGACCGCTCCGGCCGCCTCCGCCGTCCTGGTGACGAGCCCGACGGCCGCCGACAGCCAGGAGACGACGGTGATGTAGGCGAGCAGCAGGCCGATCGCCGCGAGCCAGCCGCCCGCCGTCGCGGCGGGGCGGAAGCCGATGAGGAAGGCGACGCCCAGGACGAGGGCGGTCGAGAGCGCGTTGCGGGTGACGGCGGCGGCCACGTGCCCGGCGAGGAACGGCGTCCCGCCGATGTCGAGCGTGCGGAAGCGGTCGACGACCCCGAGTCGCATGTCCTCGCTGACGGAGACGGCGGTGCCGGCCGCGCCGAACCCGGCGCAGAGGACGAGGACGCCGGGGACGACGTAGGTGACGTAACGGGTGCCGGTGTCGATGGCTCCGCCGAAGAAGTAGACGAAGACCAGCATCAGCATGATCGGCATCATCAACGAGGTGATGACGGCGTCGAGGTTGCGGCGGCTGAGGCGGATGCCGCGCCCGGCGAGGGTGCTCGCGGCGGTCAGCGGCCTCGCGGTGGCGGGGCGGCTCGTGGCGGTGAGGGTGTCAGACACGGCTGGGCTCCTTGCCGGAGGTGCTCGGCTTCTCGTCGGAGGCGGTGAGGGTCAGGAAGACGTCGTCGAGGGTGGCCGTGTGCAGGGCGAAGCGGGCGATGTCACGGCGCTCGGGGTCGAGGTCGTCGAGGAGCGCGCGGACGTGGGCGGCGCTGCCGTCGGTGGGGACGCCGAGCGTGCGGGTCCCGGGGTCGTGGGCCGTCGTGGGGTCCGTGGTGCGGTCTGTGGCGCGGTCCGTACGGGCGGCTCGGGCGGTGAGGCGCAGGTAGCTCTCCGGGTCGTGGGCGACGAGGTCGAGCCGGTGGGCGGCGTAGCGGGCCTTCAGCTCGGCGGCGGTGCCCTCGGCGAGGGTGCGGCCCTTGCCGAGGACGGCGATCCGGTCGGCGAGGCGGTCGGCCTCCTCCAGGTACTGGGTGGTCAGGAAGACCGTCGTGCCGCCGGCGGAGAGTTCGCGGACCACCTGCCAGAGTTCCTGGCGGCTGCGCGGGTCGAGGCCGGTGGTCGGTTCGTCGAGGAACATCACCCGGGTCGTGCCGGGGTCGCGGACGAGACCGGCGGCGAGGTCGAGGCGGCGGCGCATACCGCCCGAGTAGGTCCTGGTCAGCCGGGTGCCGGCCTCGGTGAGGCCGAAGCGTTCGAGGAGTTCGGCGGTGCGCAGGGCGGCGGCGGTACGGGACAGGCCGGAGAGCCGGGCCGCCGTCCACAGGTTCTCGGCGCCGGTCTGGGTCTCGTCGACGGCGGCGAACTGTCCGGTGAGGCTGATCGCCCGGCGGACCCGGGAGCGCCCGGTGACGACGTCGTGCCCGGCCACGCGCGCGTGGCCGGCGTCGGGCGTGGTGAGGGTGGCGAGGATGCGGACGGTGGTGGTCTTCCCGGCGCCGTTGGGGCCGAGGAGGGCGAAGACCGTGCCGTGGGGGACGTGGAGGTCGAGGGCGTCGAGGACGCGTACGTCTCCGTAGGTCTTGGTCAGGCCGGTGGCTTCGACGGCCGGGTCCATGGGCGTGCTCCTTCGGCTCATGAGGTCTGAGGACGGATCGCGTGACGGCGGTGGTGACGGGAGTGCTGGTGGCCGTGACGGCGGCAGTGACGGGGCAGTGACGGTGGCGGCCCGTGGACGGCCCCATTCCCGTACTGCGTATGCCATACGCGCTACTGTGTAAGGCTTACGCATTACTAGGATGGGTGTCAAGCGTGCGAGGTGCCGGGAGGCGGCGGGTTATGGCGGACGGCGAGGGTGACAGGGGTCGCGGCGACGGCGGGACGTTCCTGCCGCCGAGCATCGAGGCGGCCTGGGGGCTGCGGGAGCGCCCCTCGAAGGGCCCCAAGCCCGGCCTGACCCTGGACCGGATCGTCGACGCCGCCGTCGCCCTCGCCTCGGCCGAGGGGCTCGGCGCCGTCTCCATGGGCCGGGTCGCCAAGGAGCTCGGCGTCTCGACGATGTCGCTCTACCGGTACGTCTCCGCCAAGAGCGAGCTGTACGTCCTGATGCAGGAGGCCGCGACCGGCACCCCGCCCGCGCTCTTCCCGCCCGGCGCCGACTGGCGCGAGGCGCTGGAGTCCTGGGCGTGGGCGCTGCGCGAGGTCTACCACCGCAACCTCTGGATGCTGCGGATGCCCGTCTCCGGGCCGCCCGCCACCCCGAACCTGGTCGCCTGGTGGGAGAAGGCCCTCGTCGCCCTCGGCGGCACCGGGCTCGACGCGGGCGCCAAGGTCTCGGTGGCCATGCTGCTCGGCGGTTTCGTACGGAACGACGCCCTGGTCATGGCCGACCTCGCGGCCGTCATCGCGGCGGGCGGGGCGAGCCCCGAGGAGGTCCTCTCCCGCTACGGCCGGACCCTGCGACGGCTCGCCGACCCGGAGCGGTACCCGGAGGTGGCGCGGCTGCTCGACTCGGGCGTGATGGACGTCGCCGACGAGCCCGAGGCCGAGTTCCGCTTCGGTCTCGCCCGGCTGCTCGACGGGGTCGCGGTGCTGGTCGAGGGGCGTGCCTCGTGACGCGGGGCCCGGGCCTGCGGGGCTCCGGCGCGTCGTCCCCCGGCCTGCGCGAGCGGAAGAAGGAGCGCACCCGGCAGGCGCTCTCGGACGCGGCCGTCGCGCTCTTCCTCGAGCGGGGCTTCGACGCGGTGTCGGTCGCGGAGGTGGCCGCCGCCGCCGAGGTGTCGAAGCCGACTCTCTTCCGCTACTTCCCGGCCAAGGAGGACCTGGTCCTCCACCGCTTCGCCGACCACGAGGACGAGGCGGCGCGCGTGGTGGCCGCCGGGCGCCGTGCCGGTACCGCGCCGCTCGACGCGCTGCACGCGCACCTGCTCGACGGGCTCGCCCGGCGCGATCCGGTCACCGGGCTCTGCGACCATCCGGCGGTCCTGGCGTACCTCCGGCTCCTGTACGGCACGCCGGCCCTGGTCGCCCGGCTCCACGCGTACCGCGTGAGGTCGGAGGCGGCGCTCGCGGACGCGCTCGCCGCCGACGCGCCCGGGGGTGCCGGCCGGCTGGTCGCGCGGCTCGCCGCCGGGCAGATCGTGACCGTGCTGCGGGTCCTCGCGGACGAGAACACGGCCCGGATCGCGGGCGGGGAGACGGCCGAGGCGGTGGAGGCGGACGCGGTGGCGGCGACGGAGGTGGCGTTCCGCGCGTTGCGGGAGGGGCTTCCGTACTGAGGCCCTCCCTCCAGGACCCGGGATGCCGTAGACAAGTTAAAAACGTAACCCAGTAACTATTTCCGTTAGGCTTGCCGGAATGACGTCACTGGACCTTGAGCTCGCCCGCGAACGCTCCCACCACGACGCCTGCCGCGCCGCCCTGACCCGTATGACCGAGGACGTCGCCGGACAGGTCGTCACCGGCGAGGACGTCGCCGCGTCCGGCGCCGACGCCGAAGCCCTCGGGTACCACCTCCGCAGCCGCGCCAAGGAGATGGGGGAGCAGCCTCCGGGACCGCTGTTCTTCGGGCGCCTCGACCGCGAGGACGGCCAGACCCACCACATCGGCCGCCGCCGGATCGCCGAGGAACCCGCCGCTCCGCCGCTCGTCGTCGACTGGCGCGCCCCCGTCTCCCGCGCCTACTACCAGGCGGGCGCCCACGACCCGCAGGGCGTCGTCCGGCGCCGCCGCTTCGGCTGGGCCCCGTACAGCGGGGGCGCGTCGGAGGACCTGACCGCCCTGGAGGACGAACGCCTCACGGCCGGCGGGGCGGTGACGGTCAGTGCCCTCCTCGCCGGGGAGATCGAACGCCCCCGGGTGGGGCCCATGCGGGACATCGCCGCCACCATCCAGCCCGAACAGGACGACCTCGTACGCTCCGACCCGGCCGCCTCCCTGTGCGTGCAGGGCGCGCCCGGCACCGGCAAGACCGCCGTGGGCCTGCACCGGGCCGCGTACCTCCTCTACACCCATCCGCAGCGGATCCGCCGCTCCGGCCTCCTCGTCCTCGGCCCCCACCGTGCCTTCCTCTCGTACATCTCCGAGGTGCTGCCCGCGCTCGGCGAGACCGGCATCCGCCAGGCCACCCTCGACGAGGAGATCGCCCGCCACCCCGTGCGGGCCGAGGACGGCGAGGCGGCGGCCCTGGTCAAACACGACGCCCGGATGGCGGAAGTCCTGCACCGTGCGCTGTACGGCAGGGTCGACCCGGCCCCGGCGGAGGACCTCGCCGTCCCCGACGGCTCGTACCACTGGCGGCTGCCGGCCGGCCTGCTCGCCGAGATCGTCACGGCCGTACGGGAGGAGGCACCGCCCTACGCGACGGGCCGCGAACGGGTCCGCGCCCGGGTCGTACGGGCCCTTCAGCTCCGGGCCGAGCGCCGGTCGGGGCCGATGGGCGCGGCCTGGGCGCGGCGGATCGAACGGGCGCGGGCGGTGACGGCGTTCCTCGACGCGTGCTGGCCGAGGACGAGCCCGGAGGAGGTTCTCGCGGGTGTCCTCGCGGACCCGTCCGACCCCGCCCTGACGGCGGCCGAGCGGGCGGCGATCCGCTGGGACCGGCCGCCGCGTTCGTACCGCTCGGCGCGCTGGACCGCCGCCGACCTCGTCCTCCTCGACGAGCTCGCCGGGCTGATCGAGCGCCCCGAGAGCTACGGCCACGTCGTCGTCGACGAGGCCCAGGACCTCTCGCCCATGCAGTGCCGGGCCATCGCCCGCCGCACCGCCTTCGGCTCGCTCACCGTCCTCGGGGACCTCGCCCAGGGCACCACCCCGTGGGCCGCCCGCTCCTGGCGGGAGCAACTGGCCCACCTGGGCAAGGCGGAGGCGCCGGTGGTGCCGCTGACCCTCGGCTACCGGGTGCCGGCCGCGATCGTGGACCTCGCCAACCGGCTCCTTCCGCACCTGGGCGCCGACGTGCCGGCGGGGCGGTCCGTCCGCGCGGACGGCGAGGTGACGGCCCACCGGACGACGGACCTCCTCGCCGCGACCCGCGAGGCCGTGCGCCACGCGCTCACGGCGGAGGGATCGGTCGGGGTGATCACCGCCGACGCCCTGGCCGGGCCGGTGGGGGAGGCGGTCCGCGGCTGCGGGGCGGGGGAGCGGGTGAGCGTGCTTCCGGCGACGGCCGTCAAAGGCCTGGAGTTCGACCATGTCGTGGTGGTCGAACCGGCCGCGATCGTGGCGGCCGAGGCGCGCGGGGCGAACCGGCTGTACGTGGTGCTCACCCGGGCCGTGTCGCGGCTGACGCTGGTGCACGCGGGGGAGCTCCCGGAGTGGCTGGGGCGGAGTCCGGTGGGGGCGTCCGAGGGGTGACGGGGGCGGGTGCCAGTGGCTGTGGTGCCTCGGGGCAGGTGCCGGCGGGGGTGCCTGCTGGGGTTCGGGGCGGGCGGGCCGGTGCTGCTGTGGCTGCGGGGTCTCGGGGGCGGACGCGCTCCTCGGTGGTCGTGCTCCTCAGTGGGTGGTGAGGGTCCTGGTGGGCTCCGGCAGCCCGGCCGTCCCCGTGGGGCCGGTGGCGGCCGGACGGCGCAGCACGGTGAAGGCGACGGCCAGGGCGACGAGCAGGAGACCCGCGCCGACGCCGAAGGCCAGGTGGTATCCGCCGGTCAGGGCCTCGGCGGCGGGCCGGCCGGCCGCGGTGAGCGACTCGGTGCGGGTGGCGGCCAGGGTGGAGAGGACCGCGACGCCGAGTGCCATGCCGATCTGCTGGGTGGTGTTGAACAGGCCGGAGGCCAGGCCCGCGTCCGCCTCGTCGGCGCCCGACATGGCGAGCGAGGTGAGGGCCGGGAGCGCCAGGCCGAAGCCGGCGGCGAGCAGCATCACGGGCAGCAGGTCGGTGACGTACGAGGCGTCGACGGGGACGCGGGTCAGCAGACCGAGGACGCCGACGAGCAGGAGGAGGCCGGTGAGCAGGACGTTCCGCTCGCCGAAGCGGGCGATGAGGCGGGCGGAGGCACCGAGCGAGACGGCGCCGATGACGGCCGCGGCGGGCAGCATCGCGAGGCCGGTCCCGGCGGCCCCGTAACCGAGGACCTTCTGCAGGTAGAGGGCGACGAGGATCTGGAAGGAGAAGAGCGCGGCGACCATCAGCATCTGGACGGCGTTGGCGCCGGAGACGCTGCGCGAGCGGAGGATCCGCAGCGGCATGAGCGGGTTCGCGGCCTTCGCCTGGCGGAGCAGGAACCCGGCCAGGAGGGCGAGCGCGAGGGCCCCGAGGCCGAGGGTGTGCGCCGAACCCGCCCCGTACTCCTCGATCTTGACGACCGCGTAGATGCCGGTCATGAGCCCGGTGGTGACGAGGGCCGCGCCGATGACGTCGGCGCCCGCCCCGAGCCCGAGACCGCGGTCGGAGGGGAGCGCGCGGAGGGCGACGAGGACGGTGGCGACGCCGATGGGCAGGTTGATGAAGAAGATCCAGTTCCAGGTGAGGGCGTCGGTGAGGACACCGCCGAGGACCTGGCCGAGGGAGGCGCCGGCGGCGCCGGTGAAGCTGAACACGGCGATGGCGCGGGCGCGTTCGCGGGGAACGGTGAAGAGGGTGACGAGGATGCCGAGCCCGACGGCCGAGGACATCGCACTGCCGACGCCCTGGAGGAAGCGGGCGGCGATGAGGACGCCGGGGGAGGTGGCGACCCCGGCGAGGAGGGAGGCGGCGGTGAAGACCCCGGTGCCCGCGAGGAACATCCGCTTGCGGCCGATCAGGTCGCCGAGGCGGCCGGCGAGGAGGAGGAGCGAGCCGAAGGCGATGAGGTAGGCGTTGACGACCCAGCTGAGGCCGACCGGGGTGAAGCCGAGGTCGCTCTGGATGGCGGGCATGGCGACGGTGACGATGCTGCCGTCGAGGATCGTCATGAGCATGCCGGTGGCGAGGACGCCGAGGGCGAGCTGCGGGGAGAGGGGGCGGGTGCGGGCGGGTGTGGGCATGGGGGTCACTCCTGTTCGTGGGGTCCGAGGATCGAGGGGGCGACAGGAACGACATTAGCAGAAGGTTTTGTTGCAGACTATTTTTTACGGAACGAAGGTCGGGGTGCGGGTCGGCCATACTGATCGGCGGCATTCCAACGGGGTTGTGCCGCAGGGGACTTGGGGGTGGGCGGTGTGGGCGGGGACCTGCCGGAGCGCATCGGCGACTACGTCGTGGAGCGTGAGCTGGGCGCGGGCGGCATGGGGACGGTGTACCTGGCGCGGTCCCGGGGCGGACGTACCGTGGCCGTGAAGGTGGCCCGCCCCGAGCTGGCGGTCGATCCGCACTTCCGGGCCCGGTTCCGTGCCGAGGTCGACGCGGCCCGCAGGGTCGGCGGGTTCCACACGGCGCAGGTCGTCGACGCCGACCCGGACGCGGCGGCGCCCTGGCTGGCGACCGCGTACATCGCGGGGCCGACGCTGTCGGGTCTTGTCGCGCGACGGGGCCCGATGGGCGAGGACCGGCTGCGGCGGCTCGGCGCGGCGCTGGCGGAGGCGCTCCAGGCCATCCACGGCTGCGGTCTGATCCACCGCGACCTCAAGCCGGGCAACATCATCATGGCCGACGACGGCCCGCGCGTATTGGACTTCGGTATCGCCCGGGCCCTGGAGTCGACCCGGCTGACGTCCACCGGAGCGGCCTTCGGAACCCCTGGCTTCCTGGCCCCGGAGCAGGCCCAGGGCCTCGAGGTCGGCGGGCCGGCGGATGTGTTCGCGCTGGGCGCGGTCCTCGTCGCGGCGGCCGGAGGCCGTGCGTTCGGGGAGGGCACCCCGATGGCACTGATGTACCGGGCCGTGCACGAGCCGCCGGACCTGTCCGCCCTGCCCTCGGGCATGCGCCCGGTGGTCGCCGCCTGTCTGGCCAAGGACCCGGCGGCCAGGCCGACGCCCCGGGAACTGCTGGACCTGTTCGCGCCGGACACGGCGCCGAGCACGACGCCGGGCACGGTTCTGGACGCCGCTCCGGGCGCGACGGCTCCGGGACCCACGGGCACGGATACGGCCGCGCACCCGCCGACCTTGCCCGCCGCCCAGGCCGTGTCACCCGCGCCTGCCGGGCCGACACCGGCCGCCGGGTCGATCGCGGGGTCGGCCGCCGCGCCGTTCGACGGGGGCATCGCCGGTGCCGAGACCGTTGCCGCCGTGTCGTCCGCCGGGCCTCGGCCCGTGGACGCGCCGCCGGAGAGGAAGCGCGCGGGAACCCTCGTGGCGGGCGTGGCCGGAGCCCTGATCGCGCTCGGTGGCGCGGGCTACGGCCTCTACGCGTCCGTGGGCTCGGGCTCGGACGATTCCTTTCCCAAGGCCACGCACGAGATCGTCATCCCCGAGTCGATAGTGGGAGGCGCGTACGGGTGGGACATCGAGCACCGCCTCCCTCCGGACCCACAACCGGACAGCGAAAGCCGGAGGGATTCCACGCACTTCACCGCCGACTACACCGTCACCAGCACCGACCGCGACACGCCCCCCATGTCCCGGACGGTGAAGGTGTACGGCTCTTCCGGCCGGTACAAGAACCCGGAGGAGGACCGGGACGCCCTGATCGAAGCCATGACGGCGACAGGCAGCGAGAACGTCGTCGATGAGCCCAGAACGATCAGCGTCCCCGGCTCGGACGTCGAGTTCCGCTGTACGACGGTGGACCAGGAGACCGTGTGCGGCTGGGGTGACGCCAACACCACCGTCGCGGTCGCGTTCTACCCGAGCGGCGAGCTCGAACGGGCGGCGGCGGAGACCAGCGAGATCCGCGACGACCTACGCAAGCCGATCGTGCCCTCCGGGACGCCTTCGGGCGCGCCCTAGGCGCGCTGCCGCGCCCGGCGGGCCGCCTTCGGGCCCTCGACGGGGGTCTCCAGATGGCCGGTGACCAGCCGGTTCAGGGCCCGGAGGAGGACGGTCCGCTCGTCCTCCGGGAGGGAGGAGAGTGCGCCCTGATGCACCCCGTCGACGATCCTCTGGCTCTCCCGGGCGACCTTCGCCCCCGCCTCGGTCACGGCGATGATCCGAGCCCGCCGGTCGGTGCTCGAAGGCCGGCGCTCGGCGAGCCCGGCCTTCTCCAGGGCGTCGACGGTGACCACCATGGTCGTCTTGTCCATGTCCCCGATCTCCGCGAGCTGCGCCTGGGTGCGCTCCTCCTCCAGGGCGTGGACGAGGACGCAGTGCATCCGGGGCGTGAGCCCGATCGCCCCGAGCTCGGCGGCCATCCGGGTCCGCAGGACGTGGCTGGTGTGGTCGAGGAGGTAGGAGAGGTCGGGCTCGGTACGGGCGGGGGCCATGGCTGTCATGCCTGCCAGGGTAACGAGAATCGATCCGTCGCGGATTATCGAGAAGCGGACGGGCGAGGGGCACCATGGAGGCATGACGACGCCGATGCTCTTCCTGGACGTCGACGGACCTCTGGTTCCCTTCGGGGCGAGAGACGGCGCGTACCCGACGTACCCGCCCGCGCCACCCCCGTCCGTGGGCCCGCTCCTCGCGCGGCTCGACCCCGCGCAGGGGCCGCGGCTCGCGGCACTGCCGTACGAGCTGGTGTGGGCGACGACCTGGGAGGACGACGCGAACGCCTGGATCGCGCCGCGCCTCGGACTGCCCCCGCTGCCCCTGGTGCGGTGGCCGGACGACGGGCCGGATCCGGTGGCGGGGCTCCACTGGAAGACGGCGGCGCTCGTGGCATGGGCGGACGGGCGGCCGTTCGCCTGGGTGGACGACGAGATCGGGCCCGCCGACCGCGACTGGGTCGCCGCCCACCACCCCGGCCGGGCGCTGCTCCACCGGGTGGACCCCGCCCGTGGGCTCACGGAAGCGGACTACGAGACGCTCGCCGCCTGGGCGGCTGAGGCGCTGTTGTCGTAGCGGGGGCCTCAGAGGCCCCGGGCGCCGTCGATCCGTTCCCGCAGGAGGTCCGCGTGGCCGTTGTGGCGGGCGTACTCCTCGATCATGTGGATCAGGACCCAGCGGAGGGACACCTCACCGCGCCAGCCGTCGCGGCCCGAGACGTCGAGGTCCGGGGCCTCGGCCGCGAAGCGTTCGGCGAAGTCCACCGCCGCCCGCCAGGCCTCCCAGGCGGCGGCGACGGAGGCCGGGCCGGGCGCGGCGCCGTCGAAGTCGCCGTCCGGGTCCTCGGCGGAGGACCAGAGCGGGCCGGCGTCGTCACGGCCGGCCAGTACCTGCTGGAACCAGCGGCGTTCGACATCGGTGAGGTGTCGGACCAGGCCGAGCAGGGACAGGGTGGACGGCTCGACGGACCGCCGGGTCAACTCCCCTTCCCGCGCCCCTGTCAGACCGGCGCACTTCAGGACCAGGGTCGCGCGCTGGTCCGCCAGGAACCCGGCGAGCATCCGCCGCTCGTCCCCGGTCGCGGGACCGGAGAAACGGCGGGGCGCCGGGCCGCCCGTCTCGTCGAGGACCTCCGCGCGCCGCCTGGGGCTCACCACGCCGGCTCACCCGCCCCGCCGAGCCCGACCCAGTTTTCGACCCGGTCCCCGACCCGGTCCCCGTCCTCTGCGAGGTACGGCACGCCCCGCCGGATGCGTCCAACTCCCATGCTCGGCCTCCCTGTTGGCTTCGCGCCCATGCTGGCACGGGGACGGGCTCGGGGGAGGCGGTAGGGGGCGGCAGGGGTGGCGACTCTTGCAAGCACCTGCTTGCAATAGTTAGCAAAGGCTGGCATGGTCGGAGCATGGCATCGCTCAACGTCGGCAATCTCGGTGAGTACCTCCGCGAACAGCGGCGGACCGCCCAGCTGTCCCTGCGGCAGCTCGCCGATGCCGCCGGGGTCTCGAACCCGTACCTGAGTCAGATCGAGCGGGGGCTGCGCAAGCCCAGCGCCGAGGTGTTGCAGCAGGTCGCCAAGGCCCTGCGGATCTCCGCCGAGACGCTCTACGTACGGGCCGGGATCCTCGACGAGAAGGAGCGGGAGGAGCTGGAGACGCGCGCCGTCATCCTGGCCGATCCCTCGATCAACGAGCGGCAGAAGCAGGTGCTGCTCCAGATCTACGACTCCTTTCGCAAGGAGAACGCCGCCGAGGCCGCAGCGGCAGCCGCCGCGGCCGCGTCAGCCGCAGCCGTCGCGGACGCCGCCACTGCCGCCGACGCGCCCGCCGATGTCCCCGATGCCGAAACGCCCCTGAAGTAGCTCGCTCGTACGTCACATCCGGGAGGACCACCAGCATGGCCATCATCGACGAACTGCGTACCCCTCTCTACTTCGCCGCCGGCACCGCCGACCTCGCCGTGCAGCAGGCCAAGAAGGTCCCCGGCCTGATCGAGCAGCTCGCCGCCGAGGCGCCCGCGCGGATCGAGGCCGTACGGAAGACCGACCCCAAGGCCGTGCAGGAGAAGGTGACCTCCCAGGCCAAGGAGGCCCAGGCCACCGTTCAGTCGAAGCTCGCCGATGTCGTCGGCAATCTCGACACCGACCTCAAGAAGCTCGGCGAGACGGCCCAGGACCTCGCCCTGCGCGGTGTCGGTGTCGCCGCCGAGTACGCCGTCAAGGCGCGTGAGAAGTACGAGGAGGTCGCCGCCCACGGCGAGGAGGCCGTCAAGGCCTGGCGGGGCGAGGTCGCCGAGGAGATCGTCGAGATCGCCGTCGTCGTCGAGCCCGAGGAGAAGGCCGACGAGAAGGCCGACGAGCCGGCGGCGGACACCGCCGACGAGACGGCCGAGGCCAAGAAGGCGCCCGCCAGGAAGGCCGCCGCCCGCAAGGCACCCGCCAAGAAGACCTCCGTCGCCGCCGATACGGAGTAGGCCGGGGCACCAATACGGGTACCCGTGGCGTTGTACCGGGTACCTTGACCGCGAGGCGCTCTTCCTCTCTCTCCTAGGCGGTGCTCAGCATGTTGCGCGCGGGATTCGACTCCCTCCTCACCCTGGTGATCTTCCTGATCTTCACCGGCTTCGCCGTCGCCGCGCTCGTCTTCGCCGCCATGGCGCGCGAGGACGCCTACCGCGCCGCCGACAAGCAGACGAAGAAGTTCTGGCTGATCATCCTGGGCATCAACCTCGCCCTGAACCTGCTGCTTCCGATGCTCTTCCTGCAGATCGCGGGGGTGATCGCCGCCATCGTCTTCATGGTGGACGTGCGTCCCGCGCTCGCGCAGGTCTCCGGCGGAGGCCGTGGCGGCCGCGGGGGCGGCGGCTCCAGCAGCGACGGACCGTACGGCCCCTACAACGGCGGCCGATAGCGACGGCAGGAGCACATACGTACAGGTAGAGGTACCGGTACACACAGGTGCGCAGGTACAGGGCCCGGGGTCGTCCCCGGGCCCTGTCACGTTCCCGGGGGCAGCCCCCAAGCCCTGTGACGGTCCCGACCCCTGTGACGGCCCCGGGTCAGCCCCGGGTCCTGTCCCGTTCCAGCGCGAGGACCGCCACGTCGTCCGTCAGCTCGCCGCCGTTCAGGGACCGGACCTCCGTGACCGCCGCCTCCAGGAGCTCCTCGCCCCGAAGGCCCGAGGCCAGCTGTCGGTTGATCATCCCGACCATCCCGTCCTGGCCGAGCCGGGGCGAACCGGGTCCCGCCGAGCGGCCCTCGATCAGCCCGTCCGTGTACATGAGCAGGCTCCACGCCCCGCCGAGCTCGACCTGCCGGCGCGGCCAGCGGGCGCGCGGCAGCAGGCCGAGGGCCGGACCGCCGTCCTCGTACGGGAGCAGCCGGGCCGCCCGCCCCTGCCGGGCGATCAGCGGCGAGGGGTGGCCGGCCAGGCAGAGGCCCGCCCGGCGTCCGTCGGGCGCGATGTCGACGGTGCAGAGGGTCGCGAAGATCTCGTCGCTCTCCCGCTCGTGCTCCAGGACCTGCTGCATCGTCGAGAGCAGCTCGTCCCCGCACAGGCCGGCGAAGGTCAGGGCCCGCCACGCGATCCGCAGCTCGACGCCGAGCGCGGCCTCGTCGGGGCCGTGTCCGCAGACGTCGCCGATCATCGCGTGGACGGTGCCGTCGGGCGTACGCACGACGTCGTAGAAGTCCCCGCCGAGCAGGGCGCGGGAGCGGCCGGGCCGGTAGTGGGCCGCGAACCGCAGGTCGGAGCCCTCCAGGAGGGGCGTGGGGAGCAGCCCGCGTTCCAGGCGGGCGTTCTCCTGGGCCCTGAGCCGGGACTCGGCCAGCTTCACCTGGACGGCGTCGGCCCGCTTGCGTTCGACCGCGTACCGGATGGCCCGGCTGAGGAGCCGCCCGTCGAGTTCCTCGCGGAAGAGGTGGTCCTGGGCGCCGACCCGTACCGCCTCGGCCGCCAGCTCCGCGTCGGCGGAGGCCGCGAGCGCGAGGACGGCGTGGCGCGGGGCGAGGCGCAGGATGTGGCGCAGCGGGGCGAGCGGGTCGTCGCCCGCGGCGGTCCGGGGGCCGGGCAGGGAGAGGTCGACGAGGACGCAGTGGACGTCGTCGGTGAGGAGCCGTTCGGCCTCGGTGAGGTTGCGGGCGGTGCGGATACGGACACGGGTGCCCGCTGCGTCCGCCGCGTCGAGGAGTTCGGGTACGGCGAGGGCACCCGCCGGGTCGTCCTCGACGACCAGGAGAGTGAGATCGGTGCGGTCGGTTCCTGTGACTGTGCCTGTCATAGCGGTGGCGTCCGTAGCGGTGGCGTCGCCGGGTCCCGCAGCAGCAGAGACGATTCTCTGACGCGGTACGGATACGGGCATCGGTCCGGGTTTCCTTCCCTCCCCCCGAGGGTGCGCAGGGCGCCGGGTGGCGTCCCGCCCGTCCCGGACCATAGCGGTAGGGCGGTGCGCAGCGGAATGGTGATCAGGCGGTCGGCGGCCGCGTCGTGATTGGCATATGCCGCGGAAGGGGAGGTACTTGTCCCGGTATGCCCGGGCAGCGGGCCCCGGGGGCAATGAGAAAGGTCACGCTCCGACGGCGGCTCCCGCCACGGCGCCGTGGCGGGATTCCGTCAGCTCGGACGTACGGCTCCAGCCCCGGCCCCGCGCGTGGGTTCCGTCACGTCGGGCGTACGACTCCCAGGATCTCCATCGAGCCCGCCCCCGCGAGCGTCACGTTCCGCCCGGGGCGGGGGGCGTGCACCATCATGCCGTTCCCGACGTACATCCCGATGTGGCTCGCGTCCCCGAAGTAGACGATCAGGTCGCCCGGCCGCATGTCCTTGATGTCCACGCGCGGCAGCAGCCGCCACTGCTCCTGCGAGGTGCGCGGGATGTTCAGGCCCGTCGCCCCCCAGGCGCGCTGGGTCAGCCCCGAGCAGTCGTACGAGTCCGGGCCCTCCGCCCCCCACACGTACGGCTTGCCGATCTGGGCCGTCGCGAACGCGATCGCCTTCCTGGCGTCCGCCGTCGCGTCGGCCTTCAGGCCGGTGAGGACGCCGGTGCCGAGCCAGGTCGTCTGGGCCCGCTGCCGCTCCTGCTCCTCGAGGAGCCGCAGCCGCTCCCGCTCCTCGGCGGCGAGCTCGGACTCCAGCTTCTTCGCCGCGGCGATCTTCTCGTTGATCTGCTTCTTCGCCTGGGCCTGCCGGATGCGGTCGGCCTCCAGCTTGGTCCAGTTGGTGCCGGCGTCCTTGGCGTAGACGTCCAACTGGGCCTGGGTGCGGCTCATCTCGCCGAGGAGGTCGGTGGTGGCCTTCGCCCCCTCCTTGAGCCGGCCCGCGGCGTCGAGGAAGAGCTGCGGGTCGTCGGTGAGGACGAGCTGCGCGCCGTCGGGGAGGCCGCCGTTGCGGTACTGGGCGCGGGCGGCGGCGCCGGCCTGGGCCTTGAGCGCCTCGATCCTGGCGCGGCCCTCCACGATCATCCGGGCGACCTGGACGATCTCGGCGGACTGCTCCTTGGCCTTCTCCTCCGCGAGGTTGTACGCGTCGGTGGCGACGGCGGCCTGCCGGTACAGGGTGTCTATCTCCTTGCGCACCTGCTCCAGGCTCTTCTTCGGCGGGGGCGGCGGGAGCGGTGCGGCGGCGGCCCGGAGGGTCAGCGCGGGAGAGGCCAGCACGGTCAAGGCGCAGATCACGGTGATCGCGGCGGTGGCGTGGCGGCGTCGGTTCACGAGCTCCCCCTCGAGTGGCCAAATCTGATTTACCGTCAGTAACCTGGTGGCGGCGATGGCGATAGTGCCATGCGAAACCGGAAAACGACAGGGGAAACCGGGGCTTGTCGGGCCGGTTCCCCCCCCACGGGGGACGAGTGATGCGCGCGTGGCGTTCCCGGCGTACGGGAAATTCAGCGGGAGTTGGGGAAGGAGCCGCGCTTCCTTGTGCCCTCGGTCTCACTCCCGGGGCGCCAGGGCCTCCCACCGGACCGTCACCTCTCCCTGGCGCCACCGCCGGGGACCGTCCGTCAGGGGCCAGTCCGCCGCCAGGTCGCGGACGGCGCGGATCCACCGCTGCCGGGCACCGAGCGAGGCGTACGGGGCCGCCGCCGCCCACGCCCGGTCGAAGTCCCGCAGGAACGCGTGCACCGGCTCGCCCGGCACGTTGCGGTGGATCAGCGCCTTCGGCAGCCGCTCCGCGAGGTCCGAGGGGCGCTCCAGGGAGCCCAGCCGGGTCGCGAAGGTCACCGTCAGCGGCCCGCTCCGGTCGAGTGCCACCCACACGTGCCGGCGCCCGATCTCGTCGCAGGTCCCCTCGACGAGCAGCCCTCCCCCGTGCCCCCTGGCGCCGGAGGGGTTCCCGGGACCGGCGGGGTTCCCGGGCGCGAGCCGCTCGCACAGCCGCCGCCAGACGGCCGCGACCTGCTCCTCGTCGTACTGGCGCAGCACGTTCGCCGCGCGGATCAGGGAGACCTGGCCGGGGACCGGCACCTCGAAGCCGCCGTGCAGGAAGGAGAGGCCCTCGTGCTCGTACGGCTTCGCGGCCTCGACGCGGGCGGGTTCGATCTCGATGCCGTAGAGGCGGGTGCGGGGGTCGGCGGTGCGCAGCCGGGCGAGGAGTTCGACGGCGGTCCAGGGGGCGGCCCCGTAGCCGAGGTCCACGGCGACGGGCGGCTCGGGGGAGCGGCGCAGGGCGGGGCCGTGGACGGCGGCGATCCAGCGGTCCATGCGGCGCAGACGGTTGGGGTTGGTGGTCCCGCGGGTCGGCGTGCCGACGGGGCGGGTGGTGCGCGGGGCCATGCCATGAGCGTAAAGGTTCACGGCCCCCACCCGCCCCGGCCGGCCGGGCCCCGCCCGGTCCCCTTGGCGCCCTGCCCCGGTCCGGCAGGTTCCGCCCGGTCCGAACGGCGTTCCGACCCGGTCCGGCAGGCCACCGACCGGTCCGGTGCCGCCCTGCCCCGGTCCGGCAGGTCCCTGCCGGGCCCAAGGCACTCCGACCCGGCCGGCAGGTCCCGCCGGGTCCCAAGGCACTCCTACCCGGCCGGTAGCCCCGCCCGGCCTCAAGGCACTCCGACCGGCCCGCAGCTCCCGCCCGGTCCTCATGGCTCCCCGGCCTGGCCCGAACGCCGCCCCGCCCCGTCCGGCACGCCCCGCGCGATCCGGCCCGAACGCCGTCCCGCCCCGTCCGGCGGCCCCCGCCCCACTCGTCACTCCGCCCCCACCCCCGGTAATGAATTGGCAAAGCGCCCCGCCCGCCGGAAATGAAAGGTGCAATTCCGGTGTTGTGGCGGCTGGAGGACGGACCGCGCCCTCCGCCCGTCATGCCCGACACGGCTCGGCCGGTACGACCCGGCCCAGCTCAGCCCCCGAGGCCCCCGAGCGGAAGGACCGCCGACGTGAGCCAGTACGTGTCCCGGTTCGCCGGTACCCGGCACCGGCACCCGGCACCATCCCGGCTCCGGCTCCCCGGCTGGAACCGCACCCCGCGCCGCGTGGCCATGCTCAGCGTCCACACCTCCCCGCTGCACCAGCCGGGCACCGGCGACGCGGGCGGCATGAACGTCTACATCGTCGAGCTGGCGAAACGGCTCGCCGCCATCGACATCGAGGTGGAGATCTTCACCAGGGCCACCACCGGCGGTCTCCCCCCGGTCGTCGAGCTCACCCCGGGCGTGCTCGTACGGCACGTCGACGCCGGTCCGTACGAGGGTCTGGCCAAGGAGGAGCTGCCGGCCCAGCTCTGCGCCTTCACGCACGGCGTGATGCAGGCATGGGCGGGCCACCGGCCCGGCCACTACGACCTGGTCCACTCCCACTACTGGCTCTCCGGGCACGTCGGCTGGCTCGCCGCCGAACGCTGGGGCGTGCCGCTCGTGCACGCCATGCACACCATGGCGAAGGTCAAGAACGCGGCGCTCGCCGAGGGCGACACCCCCGAGCCCGCGGCCCGGGTGATCGGCGAGACGCAGATCGTGTCCGCCGCCGACCGCCTGATCGCGAACACGGCCGAGGAGGCCGACGAGCTCGCGCGTTTCTACGAGGCCGACCCCGGCAAGATCGCGGTCGTCCACCCCGGTGTCAACCTCGACCACTTCCGCCCCGCCGACGGCCGCGCCGCCGCCCGGGCCAGGCTCGGGCTGCCGCAGGACGCCTTCGTCCCGGTCTTCGCCGGCCGGATACAGCCCCTGAAGGCCCCGGACATCCTGCTGCGGGCCGCCGCGGCGCTGCTCGACCGGGACCCCTCGCTGCGGTCGCGGATGATCGTGCCGGTGGTCGGCGGCCCGAGCGGCAGCGGCCTCGCGAAGCCGGAGGGGCTGCAGAAGCTGGCCGCGCGGCTCGGCATCGCGGACATCGTGCGCTTCCACCCACCGGTGAGCCAGGACCGGCTCGCGGACTGGTTCCGCGCGGCGAGCGTCCTCGTGATGCCGTCGTACAGCGAGTCCTTCGGCCTGGTCGCCGTCGAGGCGCAGGCGGCCGGTACCCCGGTCGTCGCGGCGGCGGTCGGCGGCCTGCCCGTCGCCGTACGGGACGACGTGACCGGTTTCCTGGTGCAGGGGCACGACCCGGTGGACTACGCCCGCGCGCTGGGCCGGTTCGTCGCGGACCCGTCCCTGACGGACCGGATGGGCGCGGCGGCGGCCCTGCACGCCGGCTCCTTCGGCTGGGACACGGCGGCCTCGGGCACGGCGGACGTGTACACGGCGGCCGTGCACGACCATCGGCTGCGCGAGAACCGCCGTCGCGTACGCTCCCACCATGGCTGAGACCAAGGACGTCCGGCGGATCATCGAGTCCGCCTTCGACGACGCGGAACTGGAGTGGGAGTCTCCCGAACCCGGCTCCTACGTCGTCAAGCTCCCGGGCACGCGCAAGCTGTTCACGACGCTCTCCCTGCGCGCCGGCCGCCACTCGCTCTCCCTCAACGCCTTCGTCATCCGCCACCCCGACGAGAACGAGGCGGGCGTCCACCGCTGGCTCCTCGAGCGCAACCTCAAGCTGTACGGGGTGGGTTACGCGGTCGACGGCCTCGGTGACGTCTATCTGGCCGGCAAGCTTCCGCTCTCCGCCGTCACGCCCGAGGAGCTGGACCGGCTGCTCGGCTCGGTCCTGGAGGCGGCGGACGGCGATTTCAACACGCTCCTGGAGCTGGGCTTCGCGTCGGCGATCCGGCGCGAGTACGAGTGGCGGGTCTCGCGCGGCGAGTCGACCCGCAACCTCGACGCGTTCAAGAACCTGACCCAGAAGCCGTCGCGCTAGTCGCGCTAGTCGCGCGAGCCACGCGGAAACCTGCTCACCGCCCCCTTCCCGCAAGGGCTTTGCGGTGCCATGCTCACGCCCGGCGCACATCTGAACACCGTTCATATACATGAAAGGTTCAGGGGTATGGCACTCAGCAGAAGGCAGTTCGTCGGCGGCGCGGTGGCGGTGGCGGGAGCCACGACGGCGGGTCTCGGCACGACGGGGTTCACCTCGTCCGCCGACCCCGCCGCACTCTGGCGGGAGTTCGAGGCCGCCCCCTACACCCACCCGCAGATCCCCTACGTGGGCCGGGCCGGCGCCCACGGCGGCACCCGCCGCTCACCCCGCCCGCCGGTCGTGGCGAACGCCCTCACCTACGGGGCCACCCCCGACGGATCGGCCGACTCGGCACCCGCCATCAACCGCGCCCTCGCGGAGGCGGGGGAGCGGGGCGGCGGCACGGTCCTGCTGCCGCCGGGCACGTACCGGATCGACGACTACCTCCGGATCGGCCACAGCGGCGTCGTCCTGCGCGGCGCGGGCTCCGGCCGCACGACCCTGCTCGCCACCCGGAACCTCACCGAGCTGATCGGCCCGTACGGCTCCCGCTACGGCGGCGACAAGTCCTCCTGGTCCTGGGCGGGCGGCCTGATCTGGCTCTCCCCGCACGCCCGGCACGCCTCCCTCGTCACCGCGATACGGGACCGGGCCTGGCCCTTCGAGGGCTGGACCGGCAACCGGCGCGACGAGTGGACCTCCCTGACCGCCGTCCGCCCGGCCCGCCGCGGCGACCGGTCGGTCACCGTCGAGGACCCCTCGGCCCTCCGGCGCGGACAGCTGGTCCTCCTCCGCCTCGCCGACGACCCCGCCCACACCCTCCTGGAGCACATGGCGGGCGGCGGGCCGGGCCCGGAGGCGTACACCTGGGACGACAGGACGAAGCTGACCAGCTATGTCCCCTACGAGTGGCCCGTACGGATCACCGCCGTACGGGGCCGGACGGTGACCCTCGAACGGCCGCTGCCGCTCGACGCACGCCCCGAGTGGGACCCCCGACTCGTCTCGGGGGTCGATCCCCTCACCGGCTCGGGCGTGACCGGCCTGACCCTGGAGGCGGTGGAGACACCCCAGTCACCGCACCTCCTGGACAAGGGCTACAACGGCGTCACCTTCCAGTGCGCGTACGACTGCTGGGCCGAGGACGTGGTCGTCCGGCACGTTGACAACGGCTTCGGGCTCGTCGCCGCCTCCGCCTGCACCCTGCGGCGCACCCGGGTGGAGGGACGCGGCTCCCACCACCCGTACTACTGCCGGGAGGGGGCGCACGACAACCTGGTCGAGGACTTCCACGTCGCCGCCCGTACGGTCCCCGCCCCGGCCGGGACCCAGCTCCACGGCATCAACGTCGAGGGCCTGTCCAGCCACAACGTCTGGTCGCGCGGGGTGATGGAGATGGGCACCTTCGACACCCACCGGGGCATGCCCTTCGCGAACGTGCGCACCGAGATCACCGTCGAGAACAACGGCCGGCACGGCGGCGACGCCTCCGCGGGCCCGCTCTACGGGGCCCGGTTCGCCCACTGGAACGTGACGGTGACCAACGGCCGGGCCGGCCTGGTGAAGATCGACACGATCGCCCCGTACAGCGCGACCGTCGGCATCAGCGAGGTCCGCGAGTTCGACCAGACCGACGTCCCGGACTTCACGGGCGACCTCCACGCGCGCGTGGAGGCGTACGGAAGCCCGGGGTCGGTCCGCCCGCGGAACCTGTACGAGGCGCAGCGGGCGCTCAGGAGCTGACGGAAGAGGAGGGCGCGGCGCCCTGGCCCTTGTCCTGGTCCCGGCCCTTCGGGGCGACGGCGGGAGCGATCACCGTCGTGTCAGCGATCACCGTCGTGTCAGCGACCACCGTCGTGTCGATGTCACCCGCGTCGTCCGCGAGGGCGCGCCGCAGCCGGGTGAGATAGCCGGCGGCCGCGACGACGCCGATCGCGGCCGTCGCCGCCCACAGGACGTCGGGTCCGGGACCGTCGACGATCGCGCCGGCGCCGATCGGGGCGACGAATCCGGCGACGGCCCAGGACATGCCCATCACGCCCTGGTAGCGGCCCCGGGCGTGCTCGGGGGCGAGGCGGGCGGTGGCGGCGGCGTTCGTCGGGACGTGGATCATCTCGCCGACCGTCCAGACGACCACCGTCGCGGCGAAGGCCACGGAGGAGCCGGCGAGGGCGGTGGCGCCGGTGCCGAAGGCGAAGAGGAAGGAGGAGAGGGCCAGCAGGAGGACCGGCGAGCGCTTGTCGGTCAGCTTGTTGACGAGCAGCTGGAAGCCGACGATCACGATGCCGTTGACGGCGATGACGACGCCGTAGGAGGAGGGGGAGAGGCCCTGGTCCGCCATGGTCAGGGGCAGGCCGATCCAGGGGGCGGTGAAGACGAGGCAGACGAGCAGGTTGAGCAGCACGAGGGTGCGGAAGGGGGCGTCGCGCAGCACGGTGAGCATGCTGACCTTGTCCTCGACGACCGGCGCGCCGGTCGTGTCGGTGCGGGCCTCGGGCCGGGTCTCGGGGAGCCGGAGGAAGACGATGACGGCGCACAGGGTGGTGGCGACGGCGTCGACGACGAAGAGGGTGCGGTAGCCGAGGAAGATCGCGGCGCCGCCGCCGATGGAGGCGATGGCGAAGCCGAGGTTGAGGGCCCAGTAGTTGAGGGCGTAGGCCCGGCGCACGTCGTGGGCGGGGACCATGTCGGCGATGGTGGCGTTGATGGAGGGGCGGACGGCCTGCATGGCGACGCCCATGAGGAGGACGACCGTCGCGATGGCCCAGGCGCTGGTGACGACGGCGAGGGCGGCGGCGCAGGCGGCGGCCGCGAGGTGCATGGTGACCATGGTGGGCCGGCGGCCCCAGCGGTCGGTGAGCGCGCCGCCGAGCGGCGAACCGGCGACGCCGCCGAGGCCGTGGAGGGCGACGACGAGCCCGGCGAACCAGGCGGAGTGTCCGAGCTCCACCGTCAGATAGAGGGAGAGGAACGTCAGGACGAAAGCCCCGGTCCGGTTGACCAGGGTCGACAGCCAGAGCCACCAGAAGCCCTGCGGCAGTCCGGAGACCGTCGCGCGCGCCGATCGTCTGAGCGAGTCGATGGACATGTGTGGCCGCCCCCTGCTGTACGTAAGCCCTGCTTCCGGCTTCCGTAACTTACGCATCTCATGTGCCGGACGCCAGCGGATTGACGACGCGCGTCAATCGTCAGCGGTCTATTAGGCTCGTACGCATGGCCGACGCACCGTACAAGCTGATCCTCCTCCGCCACGGCGAGAGCGAGTGGAACGAGAAGAACCTGTTCACCGGTTGGGTGGACGTGAACCTCACCGCCAAGGGCGAGAAGGAGGCGACGCGCGGCGGCGAGCTGCTCAAGGACGCCGGCCTGCTGCCCGACGTGCTGCACACCTCCCTCCAGAAGCGCGCCATCCGCACGGCGCAGCTCGCGCTCGAGTCCGCGGACCGCCACTGGATCCCCGTGCACCGCTCCTGGCGCCTCAACGAGCGCCACTACGGCGCCCTCCAGGGCAAGGACAAGGCCCAGACGCTCGCCGAGTTCGGCGAGGAGCAGTTCATGCTGTGGCGCCGCTCGTACGACACCCCGCCGCCGGCGCTCTCCGACGACAGCGAGTACTCCCAGGCGCGCGACGCCCGTTACGCGACGATCCCGCCGGAGCTGCGCCCGCGGACCGAGTGCCTCAAGGACGTCGTGGAGCGGATGCTCCCGTACTGGTACGACTCCATCGTCCCGGACCTCCTCACCGGCCGCACGGTCCTGATCGCCGCCCACGGCAACAGCCTCCGTGCCCTGGTCAAGCACCTCGACGGCATCTCGGACGCCGACATCGCGGGCCTCAACATCCCGACGGGCATCCCCCTGTCCTACGAGCTCGACGAGAACTTCAAGCCCCTCAACCCGGGCGGCACCTACCTCGACCCGGACGCGGCCGCCGCGGCCATCGAGGCCGTGAAGAACCAGGGCAAGAAGAAGTAGCCCTGACACGCTGAAGAGCCCCCTGCCCGCGGGTTTTCCGGGCGGGGGCTCCTTGGTGCTCTGGGGCCGCCTGCCGGCCGTCAGGACGGCGCCCGGGCCCGTCGCATCAGCACTCTGCTGCCCCAGAAGCACATCCCCATCACTCACGCACGGCCCGTGTCGCTTCTGCACTCGACGCCTTGACCGGTCGCGCGGCGGTCGGGCTCCTGGGCAGTTTTCCGTCCGCGGTCGCGTACACAGCTTGGGAAAACCCCGAAGGAGTCCCTGACCTGCCGGTTTCAGGCGAGGTCGGGGACTCTGTCGTGCTCAGGGACCTTCTGGGGTCTCTCCGGGGAGGGAGGTTTCCTCGGACCTTTCGTCCACCCGAGGCGTCTCGGGGCGGTGCTGCAGGGCGTGCCGTACCTCGTGCCATGAGCGGATGAGGGAGGGGAGCCTGGAGAGGAGCTCGCCGACCTGTGCCAATAGCAACGTGATGCAGCCGAACGCGGCGAGGATCAGCAGCGCGACGTTGTCCCAGCTCATGCGGACCGCCTTTGCGTCCCTCGCCGTGGTGCCCGCAAGCCCTTCAGGCCGAGCGTGGCCCGGCCCAGTTGCACGTAGAGGTGGTCACCGGCGTCGTGTGCGGTGGCACCCGGAATGCCGATCAGCGGTGAGGTGAGGGACGCGGCGATGTCACGGGCGTAGGGGAATCCGTTCCACCGCAGTGTCCACTGGTCGCCCGCGCCCCACAACTGCTTTCCGTAGCGCTCCGTGCTGCCGTTGTCGCGCCGGTCCGGACGGTCCAGAGGGTCGGAGAACCAGTTTCCGATGGCCCAGCGGCCTTGGGGGTCGCGCGTGGCGATACGCGTGGCCAGGCCGGCCAGGAGGTGGGCGGCGTCGTCACTCATGGCAGGAACCTGCTTCAGTTGCTGCCTCTCCGTCGCGGTGAGGGACTTGTCGGCCTCGTGGAAGTCCCATCGGGGAGATGGCCGACGGTTTCCGCTCCATGTACCGGAGTGATTGCCCGTGACGACGAGTTCCGCGCCCGTGGGCAGGTGGTGCGCCACATAGGTGTGCCGACCGCGGAATTCCTTGAGCCTGAGGCCCGGCAGGGAACTTCCCCCGTCACGGCGGGGGAGCAGATACGGTGCCACGTTGTGCGGTACGTCCGTCACGAGGACGAGACGGTTGTGACGAGGCGACACCGTGATGTCGTACGCCACCAGAGTGTGCAGTCCCCACCGGGCAGGCGGTCGGGCGTCTCCGAGCCCCCACCGATTGAAGAGGCCCAAGGCCAGCAGGGCGCGAAGGGTGCGCTGGTTGTCCTGACAGGTGTCGAGGCCGAGCGATCCGTCGCGGGGGGTACCCGCAGTGGCCCCCTCTTTACGTTCCCCCGTGAACCCCATGCGGATGAGGGGGATGTTCTTCTTCACACTTCCGGGCATGCCGAAACCTCGTTGCCACCCGGCTGGCAAGGTCGGTCACACACCTCGTGAACCCAACGGAAGCCGTGCGGAGTTTGGGCGCACCGCGTCCAGCTGCAGCGTCCCCAAGTGCCGGGCCTGAGGAGTGATGCCGCCCTCGACTCTCCGCGAGCCGAATAGAAGCATCGTAGTCGACCTGTATGCCTGCGTGTGCTCCAAGGCCACCTTGTCAGTGGGGAGTTGTACGTTCTCAAGTGATCTGGTGAGGGGAACGGCATGGCGTATTGGCTGTTAGTGGCTGACGACAAGGGCTCGGTGTCCGAACTGTTTCGTGGGAGCGGGAGTTCCGACGACGGCTGGCATGCGGCACCGACGGTGGTCACCGAGCTCGAAATCAAAACCGGTGATCCGATCCTCCTTTGGCGCAAGGGGCGAAGTGGCGGTGTCGTGGCGCTGGGCGAGGTGGTCCGGACCGCCGCGGCCGAGCCCGACGTCTTCGGATGGTTGTCAGGGCGGCGCCGAGAGGAGAACGGCGGAGAGCCGAACCCTTCCCATACGAAGGTGGTTCCTCGATTCTCCCGGCTCGCGTTCTCCTCGCCGGTCTCGGGACAGAAGCTTCGCAGTGCCGGCCTGGCCCATGTGGTGCAGCGGGCCCGGTCCGCCAAGTGGGAGCAGCGGCTTCTCCAGCTCGACCTGACCGGCCTCCAGTGGGAGCACTTGGTCGAGTTGGTGGAAGAAGCCACGCCACCGAACGACACGCCCACCGCGTGGCACGTACCGCCCGGTGTCGTGGTCGCCCGTGCCGAACTCCACCAGCTCTACGGCGGTCCGCCGCGACTGCGGGTCGGCTCGAGCAGTAGAACTCCCAACGCCTTTCTGTTCCTCGATCAGGCCGGGGCGGGTGAACTCGCCCCGCGGCAGGACGGATCGGTTCTCCTCGCACCAGGACAGGCGCAGTGGACGGACGGGGCGTCGTACGAGAATCTCGTGGCTCTGGCTCATCGACGGCGCGGGATTCCGCTGAGGGTCTTTCTTACGCGGAAGGCCGACTGCCTCTATCTGGGGGAGTACGCGGTCGACAGCAAGCGCCCGATCGATCAATGGGTGGATACCGGCCCCCGGGACGTCCGCTCCCCGTACGCCCGCCGGCCCCACCCGGTGAACACGAGCACTCCCCTGTTTCGACTTCGCTCTCTGAGCGGCCTTGAGCTGTCCGATCTCGGGCAAGACCCCTTCGACGGCCGTGCCCGCGTCAGGCTTCGCCCCCTTCCCGCCGATGAGCAGGCCGCGATGGCCGCCGTACAGGAACTGCTGACTCTGCTCAGGTCGCAGCCGGGGACCGCTGCCTCACTCGGCAAGCTGGATGAGGCCCAGCTGTTGGCCCACCTGGTTCAGCGAGCCCGGCGGCAAGCCGATCTCGACCGGCTGCGTGCCGCCGTCGAGGAACCGGGTACCACGGAGGGCGATCTCCAGAAGATCGTCGAGGGGATGACCTGGATCTTCGGGGGAGAGTTCCTCCCCGGCACAGCACGCCGCAGCCTCACGTTGCGGGACCAGCTCGACCTTGCGCTGCTCAGGCCCGACGGGACACTGCACGGTGTAGAGCTGAAGAAGGCGAGCATCCCGTCCCTCGTCACGAAGTACAGAAACCACCTGATCGTCGGCAGAGAGGTCGACAAGGCCAAGGGGCAGGCGATCAACTATCTGTGCGAACTCGACGAGAAGCGGTCCCAGATTCTCGTCGACCTGCAGGTCGATTCCCGACGAGCCTCGATGACGGTCGTCATCGGCAACAGAGGGTTTCACGCTGCCGGGGCGTCGCCCGAGGAGATCGACGAGGTCTTCCGCACCCTCAACGCGCACCTGAGCCGCGTAAGTATCACCACGTACGACCGCCTGATCGAGAACGCGCAGAGGATGATCGATCTTTCGGCCTCGGAAGGGTAGCCCTCACCGCCACCCTGGCCTCCCCCTCCCACGCCGCCACCGGCGACTTCGGCTACCGCTTCGTCGGCATGGACGAGTACCCGCAGGCGGTCACGCTGCCCGACCCCGTGAGGGGGAGTGCGTCACGATCCCCGAGGCCGCCGATCCGGGATCCTCCGCGCCCGCCTTCGCACCGCACGTCGACACGGACGCGTACGCCGTCGTCTTCACCGAGGCCGACTGCACCGGCGACTCCTGGCCCCTTCGCTCCCGCGGCCGCCCCGCCACCGACCGCCTCGAGCTCCGCTCGGTCGTCTTCCTGCGCCGGTCCGGTCGACGGTCGATAATCACCGGCGCCGTGCACGCGGAGTCGTTACCGTCCAGGCCATGAGTACGTCCCACAGCACCTCTCTGCGCCTGGAGCGGGTCACCCCCGCCAACGTCGACGCCGCCCTCGCCCTGCGCGTCCACCCCCACCAGGAGCACAACGTCGCCCCCGTCGTGCGCTCCCTCGCCCAGGCGTACGCCTTCGGGGAGGCCGCCTGGCCGCGCCTCGTCTTCGACGGCGACGAACTCGTCGGCTTCCTGATGGCCTTCCTCGACATCCCCTGGGACGAGGAGAAGGCCCCCGCCGACCGGCGCAGCGGCCTCTGGCGGCTCAACATCTCCGCCGACGCCCAGGGCAAGGGGTACGGACGGTTCGCCGTCGAAGCCGTCCGCGACGAGCTCCGGCGGCGCGGAACCCGGCAGCTGTACGTCACCTGGGAGCCCGGCGAGAACGGCCCCGGCGCGTTCTACCGCCGGCTCGGCTTCCGCACGACCGGCGAGGTGAGCGGCGGCGAGACCGTCGGAGTCCTCGACGTGTGAGACGTACAGGACGTGTGAGATGTGCGGGATGTACGAGACCTACGAGACCTACGAGACGTACGAACGCATGACAAGGGGTGGGACGCGGATGTCGCCGCGCCCCACCCTCCCGCGCATCAGCCCGAGCAGCCGCCGCACTGGCACGGCGAGCCCGACTGGCAGCCGCAGCCGCAGCCCGAGCCGCAGCCGCAGGCTCCCAGGACCGGCAGGAACACCGCCTCGCGCGGCGCCTCCGCTCCGGAGTCGGTCGTCATCGGGGATTCGGCCATGAGGGTCCCTCCCTTTCGAGGCGCGCGTCGCCTCCCCTCATTGCATGCCCACTCGGACCGGCGCATCAACGGCGCATCGGAGCCCGCGCCGCCCGACGCTCCTACGCGCCCTCCACCGGGGCGTCCGACGCCTGCAGCTCGTCCGCGTGTTCACCCGTCACCAGGTACACGACCCGCTTCGCCACCGACACGGCGTGGTCGGCGAACCGCTCGTAGTACCGGCCGAGCAGCGTCACGTCCACCGCCGTCTCGATGCCGTGCTTCCACCGGTCGTCGATCAGGTGCTGGAACAGCGTCCGGTGCAGCAGGTCCATCTCGTCGTCGTCCTGCTCCAGCTGGAGCGCCAGGTCGACGTCCTTCGTGATGATGACCTCCGCCGCCTTCGCCATCAGGCGCTGCGCCAGCTGGCCCATCTCCAGGATGGTCGCGTGCAGGTCCCGGGGCACCGCCGACTCCGGGAACCGCAGCCGCGCCAGCTTCGCCACGTGCTGCGCCAGGTCGCCCGAGCGCTCCAGGTCGGCGCTCATGCGCAGCGAGGTCACCACGATCCGCAGATCCGTTGCCACCGGCTGCTGCCGCGCGAGCAGCGCTATCGCCCGCGCCTCCAGATCGTGCTGGAGGTCGTCGACCTTCTGGTCGGCCGCGATCACGCTCTCCGCGAGCTTCAGATCCGCGTCGAGCATCGCCGTCGTGGCGCGTCCGACCGCCGACCCGACGAGTCGGGCCATCTCGACCAGGCTCTCGCCGATCGAGTCCAGTTCCTCGTGGTACGCGTCCCGCATGGATGTCCCTCTCTACGCAAAGCTCCGGGGTCCGGGTGGGGCTTCGGACCCCCACGCTCCCACGTTCGGCCCCCTACGCGTCCGGTTCCACCCCCACACATGAACCATCACTTTCCCCCAGGTGAACTCTGGGCTACGCACGCCACTGTCCCGTCCGGGGCAAATGAACCGGCCCCGTCTTCCCAGTGAACTCTGAGCGACGAGTGTTCGAGGAGCCACTCGGACGGCTGGGAGAGTGTCCCCCGACCCGCATAACCTTGAGGGCATGGACGTGAACGCGGCAGTCGCCGCATTGGCCGCGATCGCCGGAGTGTGCACCGGCGTGATCGCCATGCTGGCGTTCCGCTGGAGCGAACGCGACCAGGCGCGGCCCACCCGTACCTCCCTGCACACCGACGCCGTGCTCCCGCCCGGCGTCGACACCGTGCTCTCCGTACTGCGCTCCTCCGCGGTCGTCCTCGACGAGAGCGACTCCGTGGTGAAGGCCAGCTCGGCGGCGTACGCGCTCGGTCTGGTCCGGGGCGGGAAGCTGGCCGTCGAGCCCATGCTCAACATGGCCCGCGACACGCGCCGCGACGGGGAGATACGGCAGGTCGAACTGGACCTGGCGCGGCGCGGCACCGGTCGCGGCGAGGCCCTCGCCGTCTCCGCCCGGGTCGCCCCGCTGGGTTCGCGCCTCGTCCTCCTCCTGGTCGAGGACCTCACCGAGGCCCGCCGTATCGAAGCGGTACGGCGCGACTTCGTCGCCAACGTGAGCCACGAGCTCAAGACTCCGACGGGTGCGCTCTCCCTGCTCTCCGAGGCTGTCATGGACGCATCGGACGACCCCGAGGCGGTCACCCGCTTCGCCGGCCGCATGCAGATAGAGGCCACCCGCCTCACCAACCTCGTACAGGAGCTCATCGACCTCTCCCGGGTGCAGAACGACGACCCGCTGGAGGACTCCGAGCCCGTGTCCGTGGACGAACTCGTCGCCGAGGCGATCGACCGCTCCCGGCACACCGCCTCCACCAAGCAGATCACCATGGTCTCGGGGGGAGAGGCCGACCTGCGGGTCTGGGGAAGCCGCGGCCAGCTCGCCGCCGCCCTCGGCAACCTCGTCGAGAACGCGGTCAACTACTCACCGGCCCGTACGCGGGTGGGCGTCGCCGCCCGCCGCGTCGCCGCCCCCGCCGGCGACCTGATCGAGATAGCCGTCACCGACCAGGGCATCGGCATCCCCGACAAGGACAAGGAGCGCGTCTTCGAGCGCTTCTACCGCGTCGACCCGGCCCGCTCCCGTGCCACCGGCGGTACGGGACTCGGCCTGGCCATCGTCAAGCACGTGGCCGCCTCGCACGGCGGGGAGGTCACCGTCTGGAGCACCGAGGGTCAGGGCTCCACCTTCACCCTGCGGCTGCCCGAGGCGGGCGCCGCACGGGACCGCCGACCCGCCTCCTCCCACACCCCTGATCTCATGACCGAACCGCTTCCTGCCCCGGAGGTCCTTCCGTGACCCGAGTGCTCGTCGTCGAGGATGAGGAATCCTTCAGCGACGCCCTGTCGTACATGCTTCGCAAGGAGGGCTTCGAAGTCGCCGTAGCGGCGACCGGGCCCGACGGTCTCGACGAGTTCGAGCGCAACGGGGCCGACCTCGTCCTCCTCGACCTGATGCTTCCGGGGCTGCCCGGTACCGAGGTGTGCCGCCAGCTGCGTGGCCGCTCGAACGTCCCGGTGATCATGGTGACCGCCAAGGACAGCGAGATCGACAAGGTCGTCGGCCTGGAGATAGGGGCCGACGACTACGTGACGAAGCCCTTCTCCTCGCGGGAGCTGGTCGCCCGCATCCGCGCGGTCCTGCGCCGCCGCGGCGAACCGGAGGAGGTCACCCCGGCCGCCCTGGAGGCCGGCCCGGTCCGCATGGACGTCGACCGCCACGTGGTGACGGTCGCGGGCGGCAAGGTCGACCTGCCGCTGAAGGAGTTCGACCTCCTGGAGATGCTGCTGCGCAACGCGGGCCGCGTGCTGACCCGTATGCAGCTGATCGACCGGGTCTGGGGCGCGGACTACGTCGGCGACACGAAGACCCTCGACGTCCACGTCAAGCGCCTCCGCGCCAAGATCGAACCGGACCCGGGCGCCCCGCGCTACCTGGTGACGGTCCGCGGCCTGGGCTACAAGTTCGAGCCGTAGGCCGGCCCGGCCGGAGTGGGCCGGACGGAGTCCGGCGCAGCGTCCCGAAGCCCGGGAGGCCCTCCGGGGCCGAGCGGTGTGAGGGGCGCGCGGGGAGAACGGCTCGAGCCGTAGGCCGAGCGGACCGCGTAGGCGCGTACGTACGAAGGGGTACCCCCGGCCGGGGGTACCCCTTCGCGCGTGCTGCTCACGGTCAGTGGCCGGCCGCGTGGCTCGCGTCGCCCGAGGGCTCGGCGCCGTGCTCGGCGCCGTGCTCCGCCTCGCCCGACGGCGACGCCGAGGCGGTGGGGGAGGAGCCCGGGGGCGCCGGGACGACCTCGGGGCCGAAGTCCTTGAAGTAGCTCGTCGCCGGGACGACGAAGGCAGCCAGGCTCACGTCGCCGGTCTTGCTGAGCTTGAACGTGACCTTCTGGGCGTCGCCGTCGCGGGTGGTCTCGTTGCCGTTCTCGATGACGGCGGAGGCGTTGCCCGCGCCGCCGAGGACGACGGAGCCGTTGGCCGGGACGGTGATCGGGCCGGAGCCCTGGGCCGGCTTCAGCGTCACCTTGGCACTGCTGCCCGGCAGGCTGATGGCTTCGAGGGTCTGCGGCTCGCTCCCGTTGTTGAAGACGGTGGCGGAGACGACGGCCGGGCCCTTGGAGGCGGCCTCGGGCTGGGTGATGACGAGCGCGTTCTGGATCTTGACGTCGTCCACCGTGACGGCGGCGTTGTCCGGCCGGACGCCGAGCGTCTGCGCGTCGTTGCCCGCCCCGCAGGCGGACAGCGCGGCGATGGAGAAAACGATGGCGGTGGCGGCGAGGGCGCCGCGTCGAAGGCTGCGGCTCACGGCGGCGGCATCTCCTAGGACGAACGGATCAGGCTACGGACAGGCTTCGGAACTAAGGATCAACTAAAGGTGCGTCAGCGCGCTTAGGTTACCGAGCCGCACTCTCCGTCCCGCACCCGACCCGCCCCTAACCGGTCACCGCCGCCTCCGGGGCCGCCCGGCGGGTTGTCCGCAGGTTGTCCGGCGGGTTGCCCGGCAGACGTCCGCCGGGCCGTCCGACCCCGCCCCCTCACACCGGCCGCCCTGGCCGGATCGCGACCCATTGACCTGTTGTTCACATAACCGCCTTGATCAATTCGAGGGCCGCCCCGCATTCCCCGGAGCCGTACCTCCGGAAAATCGCGGACCCGTGTCGGCTGATCAATTACGGAATCACCCCGTGATGACTCCGTACGGGTGGACGATCCTCGAACGGAGTACACGAAGAAGGCAGCTCCGAACGCGACAAATCGGGGCATCGCCCCTCCTTGGAGGAGGTTCGGGTAGGTGTAACGTGCGCGTTTCTCTCCGTCCGCACAGCCGCTCCGACCTGCGAATACCGCCTTCCGGAAGCCCTCCGCAGCACGCCCCCGTCGCTGTTGTCAAGCCCCGAGATATGCCCTGACCTGCGAAAACGCCATTCAGAAGAAGCCGAATCCGTGTTACCCTGGATAGCCACGGAAGGGGTACCTGTCACATGACGTTCAAGGTTGGCGACACCGTGGTCTATCCCCATCACGGGGCCGCGCTGATCGAGGCCATCGAAACTCGCCAGATCAAAGGCGTGGACAAGACCTACTTGGTGCTCAAGGTCGCGCAGGGTGACCTGACTGTTCGCGTGCCGGCGGACAATGCGGAGTTCGTCGGAGTTCGCGACGTGGTTGGTCAGGACGGGCTGGACCGGGTCTTCGAGGTGCTGCGCGCGCCGTACGCCGAAGAGCCGACGAACTGGTCCCGTCGCTACAAGGCAAATCTCGAGAAGCTCGCCTCCGGCGATGTCATCAAGGTCGCCGAAGTAGTCCGCGACCTGTGGCGGCGCGAGCGCGAGCGGGGTCTCTCCGCAGGTGAGAAGCGCATGCTCGCCAAGGCGCGGCAGATCCTGGTCAGCGAGCTGGCCCTCGCGGAGAACACGAACGAGGACAAGGCCGAGGCTCTTCTCGACGAGGTCCTCGCGTCCTGAGCGTGCTCTGACGACATCCGAGCACGTCACCAAGTGTAGCGATGCCGCGGTGCCCGATGGCGTGCTGTGATCCACACAGCGCTGCCGCCGGGCGCTGCGGCATGTTCGCGTACGCATGCGGAGCGTACGCACGGTCGCACGCGGACGGTCATCCATCGGACGGTCACCCGTCACGCATGCGCACCGCGGAGAAGGATCCCGCACCCCCTGTAACGTCCGGACTCCTGTGCTCGGGCGGCAACGCCTCGACCGTCGTCACGGAAAGGGCCCGGTCAAGGCGGAGCGTCCGGCACGGTGGAGGCCATACCCATGTCGGCCGCGGAAACAAACCTGCCGGAGTGCAACCGATGTCAGACGAAGCGCGTCCTTCTCGTACCGCCGTGGTGATCCCGGCGGCCGGCCGGGGCGTACGCCTCGGGCCGGGCGCCCCCAAGGCGCTGCGCACGCTGAACGGCACCCCCATGCTGATCCACGCCGTCCGCGCGATGGCCGCCTCCCGCGCGGTCTCGCTCGTCGTCGTGGTCGCGCCCCCCGACGGCGCCGCCGAGGTCAAGAACCTCCTCGACGCCCACGCCCTCCCCGAGCGGACCGACTACCTCGTCGTGCCCGGCGGCGAGACCCGCCAGGAATCCGTACGCCGCGGACTCGACGCGCTCCCCGAGGGCATCGCCACCGTCCTCGTCCACGACGCGGCCCGCCCGCTCGTCCCCGTCGAGACCGTGGACGCCGTCATCGAGGCCGTACGGGACGGGGCCGTGGCCGTCGTCCCCGCGCTGCCCGTCGCCGACACCGTCAAGGAGGTCGAACCGGCCGGGAGGCCCGGCGACCCCGAGCAGGTCGTCGCCACCCCCGTCCGGGCCCGGCTCCGCGCCGTCCAGACCCCGCAGGGCTTCGACCACGACACCCTGGTCGACGCCCACGCCACCGTCGCCCTCACCGGCGAGGGCGCCACCGACGACGCCGGCATGGTCGAGCGGCTCGGCACGCCCGTCGTCGTCGTGCCCGGCCACGAAGAGGCCTTCAAGGTGACCCGCCCCCTCGACCTCGTCCTCGCCGAGGCCGTACTCGCCCGCAGGAGGGCCAACGATGGCTTCTGAGCCCATGGACCGACCCCTGATCCCCCGTACCGGCATCGGGACCGACGTCCACGCCTTCGAGAAGGGCCGCGAACTCTGGTGCGCGGGCCTCCTCTGGGAGGCCTCCGACAGCGACGGGTACGGCCTCGCCGGGCACTCCGACGGCGACGTCGCCGCCCACGCCGCCTGCGACGCGCTCTTCTCCGCCGCCGGCATCGGCGACCTCGGCGCCCACTTCGGCACCTCCCGTCCCGAGTGGTCCGGCGCCTCCGGCGTCACGCTGCTCGCCGAGGCCGCCCGGATCGTCCGCGCCGAGGGGTACGAGATCGGCAACATCGCCGTCCAGGTCGTCGGCGTCCGGCCCAAGGTCGGAAAGCGGCGCGACGAGGCCCAGAAGGCGCTGAGCGAGGCGGCCGGCGCTCCGGTCTCCGTCTCCGGCACCACGACGGACGGGCTCGGTCTCACGGGCCGCGCCGAGGGCCTCGCCGCGCTGGCGACCGCGCTCGTCTACCCCGTACGCACCCCGTAGACGGGAGGCCGCGGACCCACACGCGGCCCGTAGACGGGAGGCCGCGGACCCGCACGCGGCCCGTAGGCGGGAAGGCCGTCGGACCCGTACGGCACCCCGTACGCACCCCGTAGGCGGGAAGGCCCGGCGAAAAACGTGCCCCGCGACCGGGAATCGGTCGCGGGGCACTACCACACGCCCACTACCCTGGTGTGGTGACCATTCGCCTGTACGACACCAGCGCCCGGCAGATCCGTGACTTCACCCCGCTCACGCCGGGCTGCGTCTCGATCTACCTCTGTGGCGCCACCGTCCAGGCGGCCCCGCACATCGGACACATCCGCTCGGGGCTGAACTTCGACATCATGCGCCGCTGGTTCGCGTACCGCGGCTACGACGTCACGTTCATCCGGAACGTCACCGACATCGACGACAAGATCATCGCGAAGGGCGCCGAGCAGGGCCGCCCCTGGTGGTCCATCGGCTACGAGAACGAGCGCGCGTTCAACGCCGGATACGACGCGCTGGGCTGCCTCCCGCCGACGTACGAGCCGCGCGCCACCGGGCACGTCCCCGAGATGATCGAGATGATGCGCGGCCTCATCGAGCGCGGTCACGCGTACGAGGCCGACGGCAGCGTCTACTTCGACGTGCGCTCCTTCCCGGGCTACCTGGAGCTGTCCAACCAGGACATCGACGACCTGCGCCAGCCCTCCGAGGAGGGCATCACGGGCAAGCGCGACCCGCGCGACTTCGCGATGTGGAAGGCGACCAAGCCGGGCGAGCCCGACTGGGAGACCCCGTGGGGCCGCGGCCGCCCCGGCTGGCACCTGGAGTGCTCGGCCATGGCCCACAAGTACCTCGGCTCCGCCTTCGACATCCACGGCGGCGGCCTCGACCTGATCTTCCCGCACCACGAGAACGAGATCGCCCAGGCCAAGGCCTACGGCGACGAGTTCGCGCGGTACTGGGTGCACAACGCCTGGGTCACCATGAGCGGCGAGAAGATGTCGAAGTCGCTCGGCAACAGCGTCCTCGTGTCCGAGATGGTGAAGAACTGGCGGCCGATCGTCCTCCGCTACTACCTGGGCACCCCGCACTACCGCTCGATGATCGAGTACAGCGAGGAGTCCCTGCGCGAGGCCGAGTCGGCGTTCGCCCGGATCGAGGGCTTTGTCCAGCGCGCCACCGAGAAGGCCGGGACGACCGTCGCCCCCGCCGCCGAGGTGCCGCCGGCCTTCGCCGAGGCCATGGACGACGACCTGGGCGTGCCGCACGCGCTCGCGATCATCCACACCACCGTCCGCCAGGGCAACAGCGCCCTCGCCGCGGACGACAAGGACGAGGCCATCGCCCGCCTCGCCGAGGTCCGCGCCATGCTCGGCGTCCTCGGCCTGGACCCGCTCGACCCGCACTGGGCCGAGGAGTCCGGCGGCGGCGAAGAGCTCCACGGCGTCGTCGACACCCTCGTACGGCTCGTGCTCCAGCAGCGCGAGTCGGCCCGCGAGCGCAAGGACTGGGCGACCGCGGACGCGATCCGCGACCAGCTGGGCCAGTCCGGCCTCGCCATCGAGGACAGCCCCGACGGCCCCCGCTGGACGCTGGGCAACCGTTAGAAGACGTGCCGCTCGGACCTCCGGGCGGCACACTTCACATACAGACACTTACAGACTTCTGTACGCATGCAGTGAGAGAAACAGGTAGCAGTCATGGCCGGGAACAGCCAGCGCAGGAACCGTCGCACGTCCAACAAGAAGGGCGCGACGGTCGGCAGCGGTGGCCAGCGGCGCAAGGGCCTCGAAGGAAAGGGCCCGACCCCCAAGGCCGAGAACCGCAAGGGCCACAAGGCGTTCCGCGTCTCCAACGCGATGGCCCGGAACACGGCCAAGCGCAAGCCCGTCGCCCGCCGCGGCGGCAAGGGCCAGTCCGAGATGGTCGTCGGCCGCAACCCGGTCTTCGAGGCCCTGCGCGACGGCGTGCCCGCCTCGACCCTGTACGTGCAGCAGTTCATCGACAACGACGAGCGCGTGCGCGAGGCCCTCAACCTCGCCACCGGCCGCGGCAACATCAACATCATGGAGGCGCCGCGCCCCGAGCTCGACCGGATGACGAACGGCCTCAACCACCAGGGCCTCGTCCTCCAGGTCCCGCCGTACGAGTACGCGCACCCCGAGGACCTCGCCGCGACGGCCTACGACCACCACGAGGAGCCGCTGATCGTCGCCCTCGACGGCATCACCGACCCGCGGAACCTCGGCGCCGTCGTCCGCTCCGTCGCGGCCTTCGGCGGCCACGGCGTGGTCGTTCCCGAGCGCCGCGCCGCCGGTATGACCGCCGGTGCCTGGAAGACCTCGGCCGGTACCGCCGCCCGTACCCCGGTCGCCCGTGCCACCAACCTGACGCGCTGCCTGGAGGCGTACCAGAAGGCCGGTCTCGCGGTCGTCGGCCTCGCCGCCGACGGCGACCGCGAGGTCCACGAGCTCGAGGCACTGTCCGGCCCGGTCGTCATCGTCGTCGGCTCCGAGGGCAAGGGCCTCTCCCGGCTCGTCGGCGAGACCTGCGACTTCCTCGTCCGCATCCCGATGCCGGGCGGCGCCGAGTCGCTCAACGCCGGTGTCGCCGCCGGCGTCGTGCTCTACGAGGCGGCCCGCCGCCGGATGGCCTGACCCGAACGGGTAACTCCCGGCCGTGGCGTGATCTTGACGGGTCTCGGACATTTGCGATCCGTCAAGGCAGTGTCCTAAACCCAGATCACTCGGTTAGATGAGTGTGGACACCAGAACGCCCCGGCCGGGGTTCGACGATCAGCCCGCGTTGAGCATGGTCAAGGTGGATTCCGATCCCGCCCAGGTGATCGTGAACCACGCCAGCTTCCGTGTGCGGCTCGCGCCGGCCCCGCAGCCGAAGTTCGGCGCCGGCGCCCGCACCGCAGCCCTGTCCGGGGCCGCGGCAGGAGCGGGCGGCCCGCGCCGTCGTCCCGTCGTATGGACCGGAAAGTCCTCACCGGGCGCGACCGGCCTCCTCCAGGCCGTCCGCGAGTCCTCCGTCTCCACCCTGGAGCCAGGCGTCGGCCATCCGGGCCACTCCGGACTCGACGCGGGCGCCACCCAGGCCATCCCGCGCATCGACGAGACCATGCCCACCCCGGTGGTGCCCGCCGGCGCCGCGCCCCTGCTGCCGCCGATGCGCCGCGCCGAGGGCGCGTACGACGAGCTGTACGAACTCAGGCCCGAGGAGACCGGCGGCCCGGCGGCGTACGAGGACGACGACGCGGCGCACGACCGGTCCGCGCAGCGCCACGGGCAGGACGGCGTCCGGCACGCCTACTACCCCGGCCGCCGCATGAACCTCGGCGTCGTCCTCCTCCCGCTCCGCGTCTTCCTCGGCTTCATCTCCATCTACGCGGGCATGGGCAAGCTCTGCGACCCCGTCTACTTCGACGGCGGCGAGCGCGGCTCCATGGTGAAGTGGCTCAACTCCCTGCACCCCTGGGCCCTCGCCGAACCCCTCCGGGACTTCGCCCTCCAGCACCCCGTCGGCGCCGGACTCACCGTCGCCTTCCTCCAGGTCGTCGTCGGCGTCCTCACCGTCCTCGGCCTCTGGCAGCGGGCCGCCGCCGTCGTCGGCGCCCTGCTCTCCGCCGCGCTCCTGCTGACCGTCAGCTGGAGGACCGTCCCGGTCTACGACTCCGCCGACATCATCTACCTGGCCGCCTGGTCCCCGCTGATCATCGCCGGAGCCCCCGTCTACTCCCTCGACGGCCGTCTCGCCGGAGAGGCCTGGCGCACCCTCGGGCCCCGCGCCGACCTGTGGGACCTCCGCCGCCGCGTGATGCGCCGCAGCACCCTCCTCGCCTCCGTCGTCGTCGGCCTCACCCTCCTCATCGGCTCCGTCCTCGGCGGCGCCGTCCGCTCCACCGAGATGATCACCGTCCCCGGTCCCAACGACGACCCGATCAACCACCTCCCCGGCCGGCCGCTCCCCACGGAGCCGACGCGCCGCACCCCCTCCGAGGCCGCGTCCACCGCGCCCGAGCCGTCCGCGACCACCAGCGAGGCGCCGGCCGAGCGCGAGGAGACGCAGGAGGCGAGCCGGCCGACCGAGACCACTCCCGAGGCTCCCCGGACCCAGGAGCAGCGCCCGACCGCCACCCAGGGCGCCGGCACCGGCACCGGCAGCCGTACGCCCACGCGCTCCGCGCCGGAGCCCCCGCCGACCACCAGCGACACCCCGACCACCACCGGCGGCACGACGAGCGGTGGCTCCACGGGCGGCTCGACCGGCTCGACGGGGACCCCGTCGGAGAGCAGCTCGACGACGGGCGGCGCGAGGAACCCGATCGGCGGCCTGCTGGGCTGAGGCCCCGTCAGGGAAACGTACGGACATACGGGAGGGGCGGCACCGCACACAAGCGGCGCCGCCCCTCCCGTATGCCGGGGCCCTCTGGTCTCACCCCCCTCTGGTCTCACCCTCCTCTGTCTTCTGTCTCAACCCCTCTGGGCGGCCAGCTCCTTCGCGGCCTCCGTCAGGTCCTTCGCGGTGTCGATGGCCCTCCAGTACGCGCCCTGGGGGAGCGGGAAGCCCGCCAGGCGCCGCTCGCGGGCGAGCCGGGGGAACGTGGTCCGCTCGTGGTCGCCCAGGTCCGGGAGGAGCTCCGTGAAGGCCGCGGAGAAGACGTACACGCCCGCGTTGATGAGGAACGGCGACGGCGGCGCCTCGACGAAGTCGGTGATGTGGCCGAAGGTGTCGGTCTCGACGGCGCCCCACGGGATACGGGGGCGGGCCAGGGCGAGGGTCGCGACGGCGTCCCGCTCCGTGTGGAAGGCGGCCATCTCGCGCAGCGAGAAACGGGTCCAGATGTCGCCGTTGGTGGCGTACCAGGGTTGGTCCGGCGCGGGCAGACGCGCGGCGGCGTACTTCAGGCCGCCGCCGCGGCCCAGCGGCTCGGCCTCGACGACCGTCGTCACCTTGAGGGGCAGGTCGGCGCCGTCCAGCCACTCCTGGAGCACTTCGGCGAGATGGCCGCAGGAGACGACGGCGTCGGTCACGCCCTCGGCGGCCAGCCAGGAAAGCTGATGGCCGATGATCGGGGTCCCGGTGCCCGGGATCTCGACCATCGGCTTGGGGCGGTCGTCGGTGTACGGGCGGAGCCGTGAGCCCTGGCCGCCCGCCAGGACCACGGCCTGCGTCGGAGAGGTGGTGTGCATACGGGGAACGATAGGCGTCCCGTACGCCCGACGGCCGGACGCGCGACGGCGCCTCAGCTCGCCCGCATCACGCCGGTCGCGTACGAGGTGTCGCAGACCGGCCGGGAGAAGGACTGGGCGCGGGTCGGGCCGTACTGCTCGACGGCGGCGCGGCCGAGGGAGCGGGCGATGGACATGCAGTGCTTGGCGAGGGAGGGCCGGTTCTCCACCTCGCGCTGGAGGTGGGTGAGGGCCGTGCCGGGGTCCTTCTCCTGGAGCTCGGCGAGGAGCTGGTCACGCAGGACGTCCTGCGGGGCACGGGACTTGGCCCGGACGGAGACCTCGGAGGAGGACGCCGTGAGCTGGGTCCCGGAGTCCTGGCCGGCCCACGGAACGGCGGACACCGCGAGCGTTCCCGAGAGCACCAGGACGACGGGCAGGACGAGGGCGAGAGAGCGGCCGATTCGGCGGGCAGTGTGCGTCACGCAGGCGAGCGTAGCGGCCGGTAGTGATATGGCGACATTTAGTCACTCTCACGGGGGATGGTTCGACGCGGTTTTTCGAATCCCGTGTTGACGCGAGAGGGGCCGACGGGCCCGGAACGCCGGGACCTGCCGGGATTTCGCCGGATAAACCACCAGGGATCCTGCCACCTGGACCAACGGCCCCGCGTCCACGAGGGACACGGGGCCGAGGAGAGGTCTCTCAGGTCTTCGGACCGGGGGTCAGTCGCTGAGGCGCGCACCCGTGGAGGTCGAGAAGACGTGGAGCTCGGAGGCGCGCGGCACGACGTGCAGCGTGGTGCCCTTGGCGGGGACGTCACGGCCGCCGACGCGGACGACCAGGTCCTTGTCCTCGCCGCCGACGCGGGTGGAGCCGTACACGAAGCCGTCGGAGCCGAGCTCCTCGACGACGTTGACGGTGACGGCGAGGCCGTCCTTGCTCGTCGGGCCCGAGACGTCGAAGTGCTCGGGGCGGACGCCGACGGTGACGGTGGTGTCGCCCTTGGCGGACGCGGCGGCGATCGCCTCGCGGGAGACGGGGACGATGCTGTTGCCGAACTTCACGCCGCCGTCGACGATCGGGACCTCGATCAGGTTCATGGCCGGGGAGCCGATGAAGCCGGCGACGAAGAGGTTGGCGGGCTTGTCGTACATGTTGCGCGGGGAGTCGACCTGCTGGAGCAGACCGTCCTTGAGGACCGCGACGCGGTCGCCCATGGTGAGGGCCTCGGTCTGGTCGTGGGTGACGTAGACCGTGGTGATGCCCAGGCGGCGCTGGAGGCCGGCGATCTGCGTACGGGTCGAGACGCGGAGCTTGGCGTCGAGGTTCGACAGCGGCTCGTCCATGAGGAAGACCTGCGGCTCACGCACGATGGCGCGACCCATGGCGACACGCTGACGCTGACCACCGGAGAGCGCCTTCGGCTTCCGGTCCAGGTACTCGGTGAGGTCGAGGATCTTCGCGGCCTCTTCGACCTTGGCGCGGATCTCGGCCTTGTTGACGCCGGCGATCTTGAGCGCGAAGCCCATGTTGTCGGCGACGCTCATGTGCGGGTACAGCGCGTAGTTCTGGAACACCATGGCGATGTCCCGGTCCTTGGGCGGCAGGTGCGTGACGTCGCGGTCACCGATGCGGATGGAACCGGCGTTGACGTCCTCGAGACCCGCGAGCATGCGCAGGGAGGTCGACTTGCCACAGCCGGAGGGCCCGACGAGGACGAGGAACTCGCCGTCGGCGATCTCGATGTCGAGCTGGTCGACGGAGGGCTTGGTGGCACCGGGGTACACCCGGGTCGCCTTGTCGAAAGTGACGGAAGCCATGGTGATGTGTCCCTTCACCGGCAGGAACGTGCCGGACGATCCGAGTAAAGGAAGGATTGAGGTCTAGTCCACCAAGGTGAACCGCAGGCGACGCTACCTGGCGATCCGGGATCTGTCAGCAGTCCGGGGGCGGTGAGATTTCCGACCGCCACCCGGACGACGTTGGATACACTGCACTCGCTGCCTCCTTAGCTCAGCTGGCCAGAGCACCGCTCTTGTAAAGCGGGGGTCGTCGGTTCGAACCCGACAGGGGGCTCAACGCAAAGGGCCAGCGCAGGGGCATGATTCCCCGGCGCTGGCCCTTTCGCATGATCACGGCCGTGCCACCTACGTGCCAGAAGGCCCCGGATCGCTGTCCTTCCGGGCTTGGCGGATCATCTCTCCGAGCTTCCCCGCGATGTGCTGATCACGGTCGCTCGTCATGTGCTGATAGATCAGCGCGGCCCGGGTCGTACTGTGCCCCATCCGCGTCATCAGCTCGCGCGTGCTGGCTCCGGCGCTGGAGGCCAGGGTGTTCCCGGTGTGGCGGAGGTCGTGGAAGTGCACGTCCCCGGAGACGCCGGCCTTCGTGCGGGCGGCGGTCCAGTCGTCCCGAAAGTTGGTACGCCGAAGCAGGCCGCCGCGGGGACCCCGGAAGAGGTGGCCGTCCTGACCGGCACCGGCGAAGTGCTCCAGGTGGTGAGCCAGCTCGGGGACGAGTTCGGCCGGGAAGGCGACCGGCCGGACGCCGGCGGCGGACTTCGGGGCCTTGTCGGCCAGCGTGCCGTTCTGCAGCTCCAACTGGGCACGGCGGACCAGGACCACGGAGCGGGCCAGGTCAAGGCACCCGCCGCGCACGGCGCGGCGCGCGCGGCCCGTCGCCCGGGCCTGCGCTCCTGTCTCCGCCCCGCTCCAGCCCGGCCGCCGGCCGCACGCCTGACAGCTCGGGTTGATGGGTGACGAACCCACGATGTGGCCGAGGCAATACGCGAGTGCGACCTCAAGACGATGCCTCCGGCGGGGGCGCTCAGGCTCCGGGATGGAGGGGGTCCGTACGCGGGTGCCGGCCGGTGGGTTGTAGCGGTGGGGAACTCCCATCCCGTCTGCCGTCATCAACCCAGGCAGAGCCGAGCAGACACGGCACCGGGCGTCCAGGTCGTTCGTACAGTGGTGCGCTCCACCTGGACGCCCGGCACCGCGTCCGCTCCACGGTGTGTGGGTCGACGGCAGACGGGATGGGAGTTGGGGCGGTTCGGTAGAGGGCCACCGCAGCAACCGCGCTTCTCGAACAAGAAACCACCGATCACCAGATAGGCACTTCTCGACACACTATCTTCCCTGCCGCTGAGAAGATTAATGAAGCGTTGAGCCGCAAGCATGAATTCCAGCCCCCGAACGCCAAACCTAGGCCCTGTAGGGAATTTTTGAGTTACTCTCCGAGCAGCCATCCCCTCACAGATCGGCACGCCAATGGCCGTAAGCATCCCTGACGCAGCAAATACCACCCAGCCCAACTGGCGGTTCTGTCGCGAATGCTTCGTCATCTACTGGAACGGTGACCCCAACAGTAACGGGAACTGCGCGGGAGGCCACTTCGAAGGTGAAGGGCACAAGGCGGCGGGCTGGGATTTCTACCTGATCAGCGACCCGGAGAACTCGGTCTGAAGGTAGCGCTGGTAGCGGCCCGCCAGGACTGAACAGGCGTCTTCACTTCGCCCGCAAAGTTCTCGATCGACACACGGACGCAGATCAACACGTAATCGTCTAGCCACCCCTCAGAACGGCAAAGAGAAAGTGAAGGGCCGAGACGCAAGGATTGAGTCTCACCTACAGCTTTCCGCGAATTGGAGGAAAGAATGGCCGTCCAGATTCCCGACGCGGTAAATACGACTCAGCGCGCATGGCGGTTCTGCAACCAGTGTTTCAGCCTCTTTTGGAACGGGTCCGAGGACGGAAACAAGGGAATTTGTAACGGCGCCCCCCAGCAAGGGGGCGGGCACAGGGCCCAGGGGTGGGATTTCTACCTCCTCGCTGACCCCGAGAACAGCGTGTGACCCCGACTCGGGCAAGTGTGACCATGGCGCAATGCAGCCCCACAGCCCCGCTAGGGCACTAGTGAGAAAAGCAGGGTCGCGTACCGCTCGCCAGGCGGCCTTCCCTACTTCGCCAGCAGGCCAGTGATCCGTAAGACGTCTCTCGGCGCCGGCATACCGTCGATCCAGTTGGAGCTACGGTCAGAGGGGCCGAGAGAACTTGTGGGCGTCGAACACATTCGTGTAGCGCTGGAGCTTGGCCTTAGGTCGCCAGCGGCTAGACACCTCGGAAGCCGACCGCGCGCAGGCGGACACTGTCTCAGGTGCTGACAGACGGCGGCGTTCGGGGCCGTGCCACACCCGTGCCAGATCGTGCGGGGAGCCGCGGGGAACGACGGGCATTGACGGGCCTTGGGCCGTCGATCAGCTCCCGCAGCATCCGTGCAGGTCAGGTACGACCCAGCCCTCCCTCTCTTGTAAAGCGGGGGTCGTCGGTTCGAACCCGACAGGGGGCTCCAGGTAGGAAACGCGAAGACCCCCGACCGATCGTGGTCGGGGGTCTTCGGCATGCATGGCCTCCACGGATGACATCAATCGGTGGAGTTCAGGCGCGGCCTGAACCCGTTCCTATCGGACGACGACGTTGTGGGCCGGGATGATCGTGGGCTGCACGTCGGCGTGGCCGAGGTCGGCCAGGATCGGACCGAAGGCCTTCGCGTGGTTTTCGAGGGCCTCCACGCTCTCCCAGACCTCGGTCACGCGGAACCCTCCGTCGATCGGCCCCGCCGCGTGAGAGACGAGACCTGGGTTCGGCAGGTCTGCGAACCGGGTGAAGCCCTGCCCGTCGGTCACCCGCTCGATGACCGTGTCGTAAAGCTCCTGCCCGGCGTCAGGGAAGTCGAAGGTGACGATGATGGCCATGCGGATGCCCCTCTCTCGGGCCGCCGCGAGGCTGCGGCAGCGCCCGCGATCATAGCCTTAGGTAATCAGGTGAGTTCACAGAGCGACGGAACGTCCCTCGATGGGTGACGCCGCAACGCGTGTGCGGAGTCACCGCTGCCGGAGCGGGGCGATCACGGGCGGTTCGCGGTGCGCCGAGCGCCTCTATGGCCCGTGGCCCGCACGCGTGGGGCGCCGGCAGGCGGGACGGGAGTCGGGGACGGGCGGCGCTGGAGGTGCGGCAGGGAGGTGGGTGATGGTGGGCAGGAACGATCGGTGGAACCACCCGCAGGGACACCGGGCGATCGCAGCGCTTGGGCAAGCCGGCGGCCCCCGACCTCGATCCCGGTCAGGGGCCGTTCATCCGCGGTGGGTGTGGGGTTGGAACCTACGGTGACATCGCTGCCGCGATGCTCTCTACTTCGTGTCCACGCAGGGGCACTGTCCCATTCGGCCCCGCGTGTCCCTGGGCAACCTCAATCCGCACTTCTGGCAGTGGGACGTGCCCCTCCGTATGTCACGCGCCGGAGGCGTATAAGCCTTGCCCTTTGGGCGCTCTACGGGATACGACATGGCCTAGCCCCCCAGTCCTGCCCCAAGACTGCGCCCGTCGAGGTGATGAGGCGTCAGCTGCGAGGCCTGGCGCTGAGTTTGGCAGGGAAAAGAGCGGCGCGTAAGCATTTGGCACACACAGAGCACTCTCGTAGCGTTCCGACCGTCCGACAGGACACGGGCCGGACGATGACCGATCCAGCCGACCAGGACCTGATTCTCCGCGCCCGTCGCCCGCCCCGGGCGCCGGTTCACCTGGGCTGCGGACGTGAGGCATTCGGGCGTACCGGCGTGTGGTCGGTTCACCCCTGGGTTGTCATGGGAGCGTGACGGAGAACTTCAGCCTTCGACGCCTACGCCGAACCGCGCAGCGGGGTGGTGCCGGTCGAGGCAGGCGGTCGACGGGTGAGCGTGCCAGCCCGGACAGCGGTACGAGGGAACGCGTGCAGTGGCTCGGACTGGCTGTGTCGACTCTGCCGGGTCTGGCCGCGGTTGCCGCTGTGCTGTTCACGTGGGTCACCGTGGGGCAAACCAAGGAAGAGATCCGGCTCGCGGAGCACGGTCAGATCACGAACCGGTTCAACGTCGCAGTCCAGCACCTGGGGTCCGAGAGTCTTGACGTCCGCCTCGGCGGTATCTACGCACTCCAGCGCATCATGCAGGATTCGACCCGCGACCATCCCACCATCGTCTCGGTCTTGTCGGCGTATGTGCGCGAGCACGCTCCCGATCCGAAAGGGGCACCCGCGGACGTCAGTCTCAGGCCTCCCACGGACATCCAGGGGGCTGTGAGCGTGCTTGCCGGCCGGAATCCGGAACCGGACGCGAATGCGCTGGTCGACCTGCAGTCCTCCGATCTCCGGGGCGTGCGCCTGAACCACCCGCATCTCGTGGGCGCTGACCTTGCGTACGCGGATCTCAGGTTCGCCGTCTGGCCCCATGCGAACCTGTCCGAGGCGCGTCTCGTCCATGCCTCGCTCATCAGTGCGGATCTGGCAGACTCGCAGCTCAGGGGGGTGAATCTGAGCGAATCGACTCTGTCGGGAACCCGTCTGATGCGCTCCGACCTCCGCAGGGCGGACATCACCGGTGCAGAACTCGACGATGCCCGTCTCACGGGCGCGAACCTCACTCGGGCCAATCTCACCCGTGCAAACCTCAAAGGTGCCGACCTAGCGGGAGCCGACCTCCGGGGCGCGAACCTCACCGATGCCGACCTGACACACGCGAACCTCGCCGGCGCGAACCTCCGTGGGGCGAATCGAACAAGGACGAAGTTCACGACGGAGGAGGACTGGTCCTTCCCCGTGCCTGATGCGGCCGAGAGCTCGGCGGGTTGACCCCTTGCACCGCCTGGCCGTCCGCATCCCGCCCGGCATCTCGCCCACCGGTGTCGGCGGACTTCTGCTCCCGACCGACTGGCTCACCGGATCAGCCGGCGGTAGCCGATCAGGGCTGCCGCGATGCCGACGAACGCCCGGAGGCGGAAGGGGACGGTATGACGCAGCCGAAGTGCGGCGCTCCGACACAGAGCGGTGGCCGGTGCCGGAGCAGGGCGATCAACGGAAGCTCACGGCGTGCCAAGCACCAGAAACCGTGGTCCGCGTACGGGGTGGAGCAGCGGAAGAAGAAGGAAGCCGAAGCGAAGATGCGGAAGCTCCGGAAGAAGCGGTGAACCAGGGAGATGCCGCTGAGCCCCACCGTTCCGTGGAGTCTCGGGTTTCGGTGTTCTGGGGTGGTCCGGTCCGGGACACTTGTTCGGTACGGGGGTGTACAGGTGGTTGGGGTGTTCTGCGGGAGGGGTGCGGTGGATGAGTCGGCGTTCCGGGGGGCTGATCGGTGTCTGGGCCGAGCAGCAGCGGGTGGCGCAGCGGCAGCGGGAGGGGCAGCGGCAGGCGGTGCTGCGGCAGCGGCGGGACGCGGAGCGGGCACAGCGCGCGTACGAGCGTGATGTGGCCCGGATGCAGCGGGAGCAGCGGGCCGCCTACCGGCAACAGCGGGACGCGGACGCCTTGCGGCGGACCCAGGAGCTCGACCAGCGGGTCGCCCTGCTCCAGTCGCTCCTCGCGACCGGGTGCCGGGCTCCCGCCTTCCGCGTGGAGTCCCTGCGGCGGGGGGAGGACGTCGAGCCGTTCTCGCCCGGGCCCCTCGGCGAACCCGTCCCCATGCCCGACCAGCGGTTCTACCAGCCGCAGGGATCGGCCTGGACCGCCTCCGGCCGGGCGCAGGCCGAGCGGGACGCGCGTGCCCGGTTCGAGCGGGACTGGTACGCCGCCCAGGCCGCCGAGGCCCGGCGGGTCGAGCAACTGGCCGCGTACCGGAGGGAGTACGACACCTGGGCCGCGGGTCGGCTCGCCGAGGTGCGCGCGCACAACAGCGGCGTCGCCGGGACCGTCGACGCCCTCAGGGCCGGACAGTCCGAGACCGTCGTCGAGTACTTCTCCGCCGTCCTCTTCGCCTCCACCGCCTGGCCGGAGGGGTTTCCCCGGGAGGTGTCCGCCGCGTACGAGCGCGGCGGGCGCGGGCTCGTACTCGACTGGGGCCTGCCCGGGTTCGAGGTCGTGCCCGAGGCCAAGGGCGTCAAGTACCTGCCCGGTACCGACCAGGAGAAGGAAGTCCCCCGGCCCGTGACGCGGCGCCGGGCGCTCTACCGTGACGTCCTCGCCCAGAGCGTCCTGCTCGCGGTGCGGGAACTGTTCGCGGCGGACCGCTTCGGCGTGCTGGAGAGGGTCGCCCTCAACGGGTACGTGGACGGCGTCGATCCCGCCACCGGCCTGGCGGCGCGGGTGTGCCTGGCCTCCGTGGTCGTGGAGCGGAGCGTCTTCGACCGGCTCAACCTGGAGCTCGTCGCGGCCGTGGAGTGCCTCACCGGCGCCCTTTCCGGGCGGCTCTCCGCCAAGCCCGACGAGCGCGTGGCCGTCGCGCCGCTGCTGACTCCCGAACGCGCGGGGACCGACGTCGTCGTGCAGGGAGACGGCGAGGAGCCCGATCTGCTCGCCATGGATCCCGTCGCCTTCGAGGGGCTCGTCGCCGAGCTGTTCCGGGCCCGTGGACTCCAGGCCGTCACCACGACCCGGTCCAACGACGGTGGCGTGGACGTCGAAGCCCTCGATCCCGATCCCATCAGCGGCGGGTCGATCCTCGTCCAGGTCAAGCGGTACCGGAACACCGTTCCCCCGTCGGCCGTGCGCGATCTCTTCGGGACCGTGCAGGGCGCCGGCGCGAACAAGGGCGTCCTCGTCACCACCTCCAAGTTCGGACCCGGCTCGTACACCTTCGCCAACGGCAAGCCCCTGACGCTCATCTCCGGGACCGAACTCGTCGACCTGCTCCACCAGCACGGCCTCCGGGGGCGGTTGGGGCCCGGAACCGGCACGGCGCGGGCCGCCGCCGTGGACACCCCCGTCGAGGCCGACGCCGACTTCAACCTGCTCGGCATGATGTGGTCCGGCTCGGCCGCGCTCGACGTGTGCGCGCTGGTCTGCGCGGGCAACCGCGTCCTCGGCGACGAGTGGTTCGTCTTCTTCAACAACCCCGCCACACCCGACGGTTCCGTGTCGATGGTCGCCGCCGCGCCCGGCGACCGGGCCGCGGTACGGGTCGGGTTCGACGCGCTGCCCGCGCGGGCCGACCGCCTGGTCCTCGTGGCCGCTGTCGATCCCGAGGTGAACCCGGACGCCGACCTCGGCGGGTTCACGGACGCCGGCATCCGGCTGCGGGACGACTCCGGGGCCGAACTCGACCGGCTCGTCGTCTCGGACGGGCGGCCCGGCGAGACGGCGCTCGTCCTCGGCTCCTTCCGGCGGCGCGCCGGGGGTGACTGGGACTTCGTCCTCGGTGGGAAGGGGTACCGGGGCGGGCTCGAGGAGCTCGTCGGGGACTTCGGCATCCAGGTGGAGTGAATGGGCGGGTGAGGGGGACAGGGGGCTGGCGGGTGAGGGGAGAGGGCGTTTCACCCCCCTCCCGTCCTGCCTCAGCGGCCCTTCCCGCTCTGCCTCAGCGGCCGCTCAAGCGGTTCGCCATGACCGCCACCCGGTCCGTCGTCGCCGTGCGGCCCGTCGCCTCGCGGGCGTCCGCCCCCCGGAACGCCGCGTACATCGTCTGTACCCCGAGCCAGCGCAGCGGCTCCGGTTCCCACTTGCGGACCTTGTGGTTCACCCACGGGAGGGCCGTGAGGTCGGTGGGGCCCGACTGGCCCGAGTCCTCCTTGATGAGGTCGCGCAGCGTGCGGGCCGCGAGGTTGGCCGTGGCCACGCCCGAGCCGACGTAACCGCCCGCCCAGCCCAGGCCCGTCGAGCGGTCGAGGGTGACCGTGGCGCACCAGTCGCGCGGGACGCCGAGGACACCGGACCAGGCGTGTTCCACCCGTACCCCCGCCAGCTGGGGGAAGAAGCGGACCAGGATGTCGCGGAGCGCCTCGATCGTCTGCGGCTGCGTGCGGCCGTCGTTGTCCGTCTTCGAGCCGAAGCGGTACGGGACTCCCCGGCCGCCGAGCGCGATACGGCCGTCGGCGGTGCGCTGGGCGTACATGTACGCGTGGGCCATGTCGCCGAGGGTCTCCCGGCCGTCCCAGCCGATGGACTCCCACTGGGCGTCGTCAAGGGGTTCGGTGGCGATCATCGAGGAGTTCATGGGGAGCCAGGTGCGGCGCTGGCCCGCGAGGGAGGCGGTGAAGCCCTCGGTGCAGCGCAGCACGTACGGGGCGCGGACCGTGCCGTAGGGGGTGACCGCGTGCTTCGGCTTGATCTCGGTGACCGGGGTCGACTCGTGGATCGTGACGCCGAGCGCCTCGACCGCGGCCGCGAGGCCCTTGACCAGCTTCACCGGGTGGAGGCGGGCGCCGTGCGGGGTCCAGGAGGAGCCGACGGCGCCGGTGACGCGGACGCGGTCGGCGGTCTCGCGGGCCCCGTACATCTCCCGGTCGGTCTCGCCGAACGCGATCTCGGTCGCGTGGAAGTCCTTCAGGCGGGCGAACTGGGCGGGGGAGAGGGCCACTTCGAGGACGCCGCCCCGGTGGATGTCGGCGTCGATCTTCTCCTGCTCGCAGACGTCGACGACCTCGCCGACGGTGGCGTTCATGGCCTGCTGGAGGCGGACGGCGGCGTCGTGGCCGTGCAGCTCGGCATAGCGGCCGCGGCCGGCGATGCCGTTGTAGAGCCAGCCGCCGTTGCGTCCGGAGGCGCCGTACCCGCAGAACTTCGCCTCGAGGACGGTGATGTTGAGGAAGGGGACGGCCTTCTTGAGGTAGTAGGCGGTCCACAGGCCGGTGTAGCCGCCGCCGACGATGCAGACGTCGGCGGTGATGTCGCCGGGGAGCGGTTCGCGGGGAGCGGGAGCGCCGTCCTGCGCGTACCAGAACGAGATGCCGCCGTTGACCGTACTCATGTGTATCCCTCTTCCGGGTGCGTGGGCGGGAGGTTACCCGGGGCCCCGGCTCCCTGGATACGGGGGCTTCGGCGGCGGTCCCCCGGTGGGGGCCGGCCCAGGTCGGAGGGTGCGTGGGTCCCTAGGGTAGGGGGATGGTTCATGTCCCGGAGGAACTGGCGGCGTCGCAGGCGAAGTGCAACGGGGAGGCCGGGCGGGCGTTCGTCGCCGCGCTGCCGGGTCTCGTCGAGGAGTTCCTCGACCGGTGGGGGCTGCGGGTCACGGGCCCTTCGATGCACGGGGTCGCCTCCCTGGTCCTGCCCGTCGAACGCGTGACGGACGGCACGCCGGCCGCACTGAAGACGCAGCTCCTCGACGAGGAGACGGAGGGCGAACCGGTCGGCCTGCGCGTCTGGGACGGGGACGGCGCGGTACGGCTCCTCGACCACGACCCGGGGACCGGCACGATGCTCCTGGAGCGGCTCGACGAGACCCGGCCGCTGACCTCCCTCGCCGACACCCGGGAGGCGATGGACGTCGTCGCGGGGCTGCTCGCGCGACTGGCGGCCTTTCCCGCGCCGGAAGGACTGCGGGGACTCGGCGACATCGCGGCCCGGATGCTCGCCGGGGTCCCGGACGCGGTCGTACGCCTCGGCGCGGAGGACGCGGCGGTGCTGCGGGACTGCGCGGCGGCGGTACGGGAAGTGGCGGGCGACCCGGGCGACCGGCTGCTGCACTGGGACCTGCACTTCGGGAACGTCCTGGCCGGCGGGCGCGAACCATGGCTGGTGATCGACCCGAAGCCGCTCGCGGGCGACCCGGGCTTCGAGCTGCTGCCGGCGCTGATGGACCGCTTCGATCCGGACGACGTCCTGTGGCGGTTCGACCTGCTCGCCGAGGTCGTCGGCGACCGGGGGCGGGCGGTGGCGTGGACGCTGGGCCGGGTCCTGCAGAACGGCCTGTGGGACGTCGAGGACGGCGAACCGGGCCTGGACGACGAGCAGGTGGCGGTCGCGCGGATCCTGCTGAAGGGGAGGGCGTGAGGGGCGGGCGCGAGGGGAGGCGGGGGTGAGGGGGCGGGTGTGACGGAGTCGTTCGTCAGGGCGCCTCCTTCCTTGGCAGGCTTGCCCCATGATTCGTACCGCCACTCCCGCCGACGTTCCCGTCATCCACGCCCTGATCCGCGACCTCGCGGAGTACGAGAAGGCCCTCCACGAGGTCCGTACGACCCCCGAGCAGCTTCACGAGGCCCTCTTCGGCGACCGGCCCGCCGCCTTCGCGCACCTCGCGACGGACGAGGCCGGTGAGGCCGTCGGCTTCGCGCTCTGGTTCCTCAACTTCTCCACCTGGCGCGGTGTGCACGGCATCTACCTGGAGGACCTCTACGTCCGTCCGGAGGCCAGGGGCGGCGGCCACGGCAAGGCGCTGCTGCGCGAACTGGCCCGGATCTGCGTCGAGCGCGGTTACGAGCGGCTGGAGTGGTCCGTACTGAACTGGAACACGCCGTCGATCGACTTCTACGAGTCCCTCGGCGCCCGCCCGCAGGACGAGTGGACGGTCTACCGCCTGACGGACGGGGCGCTGGCGGAGCTGGGCGCGGGCGGGGTGTAGGAAAGGGCCCATGGATACGGACACGAACAGGGACATGGGTACGGGCATGGGTACGGACACGGTCGCGGGCGTCGAGCAGCGGTTCCAGCGGATCACGGCCTTCATCGAGGCGCGGCTGACGCCGCTCTTCGACCCGGCGAACGGGAGCGACCACGGGTTCGGGATGGACGACACCTCCCGGGCCCTGCGTGCCACGCGCTACACCGTCCAGGCGGCGGCGGCCGTCAGCGGCCTCGTCGAGAAGCGGGAGTCGGCGCCGGAGCTGCGCCAGGTCGTGGACCAGGCGCTCGAGCAGAACTGGGACGTGCTGCGTTCCATCGCCCGGATGTGGGAGGACCACCCCGACTTCCTGAAGGAGTTCAAGGCGCACTCCTGGGACGTGGTCGGGGTCTGACCTCCCGAAGGAAGGCCGGGCCTCACGGCACCAGGACCACCTTGCCCGTCGTGCCCCTGGTCTCCAGGGCGCGGTGGGCGCCCGCCGCGTCCGCGAGGGGGAAGCGGTGGACCGCGGGGCGGAGGGCGCCGGTGGCCGCGGCTTCGAGGGCGGCGAGTTCGAGGTTGCGGACGTCGCCGCCCGCCTTCTGGATCATGACGGGGCCGAGGACGGACTCCGAGGTGATGCCGCGGGCGGCGAGTTCCTCCGGCGTGAAGGTGAGCGGTTCGCCGTCGTGGAGACCGGCGCCGGACCAGCCGAAGACGACGTGCTGCCCGCCCTCGCCGAGGAGGTCGACGGCGGTACGGCCGGTGTCGCCGCCGACCGAGTCGTAGACGACGGTGGCGGTGCGCCCGCCCAGGTACGCGCGGACCTTCTCCGGCCAGTCGGGCTCCTTGTAGTCGACGGCCAGGTCGGCGCCGTTCGCCTGGACGAGGGCGACCTTCGCGGGGCCGCCCGCGAGGCCGATGACGGTGGCGCCGGCGTTCTTGGCGTACTGGACGAGCAGGGTGCCGATGCCGCCGGCGGCGGCCGGGACGATCGCGACCGAGTCGGGGCCGAGTTCGGTGAACTGGAGGATGCCCAGGGTGGTACGGCCGGTGCCGATCATGGCGACGGCCTCCGCCTCGCCGAGGTGGTCGGGCAGGGCGTGGAGGCGGGCGGCGTCGGTGACGGCGAGTTCGGCGTACCCGCCGGGGACCATGCCGAGGTGGGCGACGACCCGCTTGCCGAGCCAGGCCGGGTCGGTGCCGTCGCCGAGGGCGTCGACGGTGCCGGCGACCTCGCGACCGGGGACGGTGGGGAGCGCGGCGGGTGCCGGGAAGGGGCCGGTCATCCCCTGGCGGAGCGCGGTGTCGAGCAGGTGCACGCCGGCCGCCGCGACCCGGATGCGGACCTGGCCGGGACCCGGGACGGGGTCGGGCGTCTCCTCGTACGTGAGGTTCTCGGCGGGGCCGAAGGCGTGGAGGCGGATGGCGTGCATGAGGGGTCCCCTGTCGTCGTAGTACGGATGGCCGGGTGTCGGGTGCCGGGTGGCGGTGGCGACGGGGTAAGCCTCTGACCTCAAGCATGCTTGAGGTCAAGGCGTGTTTTTCTTCAGGCGCGTTCAGGTGGGTTCAGGCGCGCTTCAGGGCGGGGCGGTTCGCGCGCAGGGCCAGGGACACCGCCTCGACCGCGCTCGTGAACGACACCTCCGACAGCACGCCCGGCGCCGCCACCTGGTCGCCCACCAGGTACACGCCGTCGCCCCGGTCGACGGCCGGCCGGTCGCGCCAGGTCGTGCCGGGCCGGTCGACCGCTCCCGTACGCCCCTGGGACACGGACTCCCGCCGCCACACCGTCCGTTCGCGCCAGCCGGGGAAGCCGAGGTCGAGGAGGCGTTCGGCATGGGCCACGCCGTCCGCCCTGGTCGCTCCGGGGCCGATGGGCAGCTGGGCCTGGATCAGCTGTTCCCCGGCCGGGGCGAGCGTCGGGTCCTGGGCCGTGAACCGCTCGATCCAGCCGGGCGCGTCCAGGTCGGAGATCACGAACGGGTCCCCCTTCCGGCCGCGCAGCGCCAGGTCGAGCAGGAGCGTGCGGCCGCTCTCCCAGGTCAGCGACGGGTCGCCGAGGAGCCGGGCGGCGGCCGGCAGGGAGGTGGCGACGATCACCGGCCCCTCGCCCACCGGAAGGTCCTCGACGCGCGACGACGTCTCGATCCGTACGCCCGTCTCCCACGCGCGCGCGACCATCCGCTCGATCAGCCGGCCCCAGCCGCCCCGCACGTAGTGCGCCTCGGGCGGCAGGGCGGCGGCCCGGTGCAGCCGCTCCTGGACGAAGCGGGCGGAGAGCGCGCCGGGGTCGTGGTGGAAGAGCGCGACCCCGGCGTACGCGGCGGCCACGCGCGCGGTCCGCTCGCCCGCGAGGCCGGAGGCCCAGGTGTGGAAGTCGAGGTCCACCGGGGCCTTCTCGGCGGTACGGAGGGTCTGGCGCAGGAAGCCGAGCGGCGGGGTGCGGCGCAGGGCGCCGGCGCGGTGGAAGCGGAACCGGAGGCCCTCGGCGGCCGGCAGCGGCGCGAGCGGGCCGAGGAGACCGCGCTGCTCGAGCCAGGTCCAGTGGGGGCCGCCGGCGTAGAGCGCGTGCGGGCCCTCGTTCGTGCGGTACGTGCCCTCGGCCGTACGGGCCCGGCCGCCCGGGGTCCGGTGGGCCTCGTGCACGGTCACCCTGAGGCCGGCCTCGGCGGCGGTGATGGCCGCGGTCAGTCCGGCGAAGCCGCCGCCGATGATCGTGAGCTTCCGCATGTCCGTCTCCCGTACGTCCGTCTCGGTCGCGCCGGTCGCGCGACCGGCCTTGTACGGGGGACGGGAGACGGGGGTGCGTTCGTGACATCGGGGGCGTTGTCAGTGGCGTACCTCACCATGAGGACATGGCGACGACTCGGAAGAAGAAGGCGGCCGTGGCGGGGGCGCGGCGGCCGGAGGTGCGGCTTCCGCCGCTGCGGGCGTACGAGGGCGGGCTCGAGCCGGACGGGGACTACGACGGGCTCGAACTGGCCGGGCTCGACCTGGCGGGGCAGTCGGGGGAGGGCGCGCGGTTCCTGGACTGCGCGCTGCGCGAGTGCGGGCTCGACGAGGCGCGCCTGTCGGGGGCCCGGTTCCTCGACTCGGTGCTGACGGGCGTACGGGGGGTGGGAACGGTCCTGGCCGGGGCGCAGCTGCGGGACGTGGAGGTGGTGGACGCGCGGCTCGGCGGGACGCAGTTGCACGGGGCGGTGCTGGAGAGAGTCGTGGTGCGGGGAGGCAAGAGCGACTACCTGAACCTGCGGGCGGCGAAGCTGAAGGACGTCGTCTTCGAGGGGTGTGTGCTGAGCGAGCTCGACTTCGGGGGCGCGGTGCTCGAACGGGTGGAGTTCGTGGACTGTGTCCTGACGGGGGTCGACTTCAGCGGGGCGCGCCTCAAGGACGTGGACCTGCGAGGGGTCCAGCGGCTCGGGATCGAGCGCGGGGTGGAGTCGCTGGCGGGGGCCGTGATCTCGACGGCGCAGCTCCTCGACCTCGCGCCGGTGCTCGCGGCGCGGCTGGGGGTGCGGGTGGAGGGGTGACGCCCGGCACCCGCCCCGCGGCAGGCCCTGGGGGCCTACGGCAGGCGGGGGAAGCGAGCCTGGAGGGACCAGATGGCCGGATTGTCGGCGAGGCCCTCGTGCATGTCGGTGAGGTCGGCGATCAGGTCGTGCAGGAAGTCGCGGGCCTCGCGGCGCAGGAGCGAGTGGCTGAAGGTGAGGGGCGGCTCGTCGCCCGGCATCCAGTCGGCCTCGACGTCCACCCAGCCGAAGCGGCGCTCGAAGAGCATCCGGTCCGAGGACTCGGTGAAGTCGAGCTCCGCGTACTGGGGCCGGGAGGCGCGGTTGCCGCGCGGGTCCTGGTCGAGCTGCTCGACGATGTCGCACAGGGCCCACGCGAAGTCGAGCACCGGCACCCATCCCCAGGCTGTGGACACCTCGCGGTCCGCCTTGGTGTCGGCGAGGTACACGTCCCCGCAGAACAGGTCGTGGCGCAGGGCGTGGACGTCCGCGTGGCGGTAGTCGGTCTGCGGCGGGTCGGGGAAGCGACGCGAGAGGGAGTAGCCGATGTCGAGCACGGAACCGATGGTGTCACGCCCCTGGCCGCGGTTCACACGCGACGACCAGGGTCGGACGGTCCCGGCGTGCGTGCGATGACCGCGTCCGGACGAGCCTCTGCCCGGACGTGGTTCCGAGGGGCCGGGCGGGGCGTGCCCGGCTCGAGGGTCAGCGGCGGCCGTGGACCGCTCGGGCCACGCGGGGGCCCAGCCAGCGCTTGAGGCGGCGCAGTGGTTCCAGCTGCCCGGCCGCGCGGTCGATCCGGTAGTACAGCTGCGGCGGGATGTGCGGGAGCAGCGGCGAGTGGCGCTGGCCCAGGAGCGCGAACATCCGGGCCGGCTCCAGGCACATGTAGCGGGGGAGGTTCTCGTACCACTGGGCGCTGTAGCGGGCCGCGCTCTGCGCGGAGACGAGTTCGGCGCGGCGCCGCTTCCCGTACGTGGTGAGGGCCGTGTCGAGGTCCGTCGCCGACCGCAGGGCGTCCGCGAGGGCGAGCGCGTCCTCCAGGGCCAGGGTGGTGCCCGCGCCGATCGAGTAGTGGGTGGTGTGGGCGGCGTCGCCGAGGAGGACCAGGTTGCCGCGGTGCCAGACCCGGTTGGTGAGGGTGCGGAAGGTGAGCCACTGGGCGGCGGCGTCGGCCCGGTCCCGGCCGATCAGCTCGTGCCCGTCGAGGAGGTCGTGGAACAGCTTCTCCAGGAGGTGCAGGCTGTCGGCCTCGCCGCGCGTGTCGAGGCCGAGGCCCGTCCACGTCTCCGGGGAGCACTCGACGACACAGGTCGAGCGCTCGCCGCTGAACCCGTAGGCGTAGCACCAGATCCAGCCGTGCTCGGTCTCCTTGAAGGCGAAGCTGAAGGAGTCGAAGACCTTGGTGGTGCCGAGCCAGATGTACTGGTTGCGGCCGTTGGTGACCTCGCTGCCGAAGTGGTCGGCGTGTGCCTCGCGGAGCACGCTGTGCACGCCGTCGGCGGCGACGACCAGGTCGGCGCCGGCCAGTTCGGGGGCGTCCGCGCCGGGGACGTCGTGCTCGAACTCGACCCGTACGCCGAGTTCCCGGGCCCGGTCGGCGAGCAGCGTCAGCATCCGGCGCCGCCCGATGCCGAAGCCGGCGTCGCCGCGGTGGACGGTCCGCTCGTCGCGGACGATCGCGACCCCGTCGGTCCAGGTCACGGAGGCGTCCTCGACGGCCGCCGCGGACACGGGATCGCCCGCGCGCAGCTTGTCCAGGAGCCCGGCCCAGTACGTCACGCCCCAGCCGTACGTGGAGCCCGCCGGGTTCCGCTCGTACACGGTGATGTCGTGGGACGGGTCCTGCCGCTTCAGCAGGATCGAGAGGTAGAGGCCGGCGGGTCCGCCGCCGACGATCGCGAGCTTCACGTGCGCTCCACTGAGACGAGCCCGGAGGGAACCGGGCGTGACACCGTGCGGTCGGACGGTAGCGCACAGTAGCAGTGGTGGTGCGGTCGGGGCGGGAAGTCGGCCTACGGCAGCAGGCGCCGTTCCTTCGCCACCGCGACCGCGCCCGCGCGCGTGTCGACGCCGAGCTTCGCGTAGATGCGGCCGAGGTGCGTCTTCACCGTCGCCTCGCTGATGAACAGGGCCCGCGCGATCTCGCGGTTGCCGAGACCCCGCCCGAGCTGGCCGAGGATGTCCCGCTCCCGGTCGGTGAGGCTCGGCCCCGCCGCGCCCCGCATCCGGTCCATGACCCGGCTGGCGACCGGCGGGGACAGCGCGGTGCGGCCCTGGGCGGCCGAGTGGATGGCGGCGAACAGCTCCTCGGGCCGTTCGGCCTTCAGGAGGTAGCCGGTGGCGCCCGCCTCGATCGCCCGCGTGATGTCGGCGTCCGTGTCGTACGTGGTGAGGACGAGGACGTGGACGCCGGTGGGCGCGATCCGGCGGGTCGCCTCCACGCCGTCGATGCCCGCCCCGAGCTGGAGGTCCATCAGGACGACGTCGGGCTTCAGCTTCGCGGCCATGGCGACGGCCTCCTCACCGCTGCCGGCCTCGCCGACCACCTCGATGTCGGGCGTGCTGCCGAGCAGGGCGAGCAGCCCGGCGCGGACGACGACGTGGTCGTCGCAGAGGAGGATCCGTACGGACATCACGACTCCAGGGAGAGCGGGATCGCGGCCGAGAGCACCGTGCCCTCGCCCGGGGTGGACTCGACCGTCAGGGTGCCGCCGAGCTGCTGGGCCCGCACGCGCATCGCGGGCAGTCCGTGGCCGCGTACCCCGCCGGGCTTCTCGACGGGGTCGAAGCCGCGGCCGTCGTCGGCGATGTCCAGGACCACCTGGTCGTCGAGGTACGTCAGGGTCAGGGCGGCGGAGTCGGCGGCGGCGTGTTCGCGGATGTTCGCGAGGGCGCCCTGCGCGATCCGGAGGAGCGCCGACTGCACTCGTTCGGGCAGGGGCACCGCGGCCCCGTCGACCCGGAAGGCCGCCGACTCGCGGGTGGCGAGGCCTCGCAGGGCCTCTTCGAGGCCGCCGCCCTCGGCGAGGTCGGCGGGCGCGAGGTCGTGCACGAAACGACGGGCCTCGGCGAGGTTGCGTTCGGCGATGGACTCGGCGGTACGGACATGGCGGCGGGCGGTCGCCGGATCGCTGTCCCAGGTGCGGTCGGCCGCCTGGAGCAGCATCTGCTGGCTCGACAGACCCTGCGCCAGACTGTCGTGGATCTCCATGGAGAGCCGCTGGCGCTCGGCGAGGGTGCCCTCGCGGCGCTCGATCGCGGCGAGCTCGCGCCGGGTGCGGATCAGGTCGTCGATGAGCGCCCGCTGACGTGCCGCCTGCCGGTCGGAGTACACGAAGACCCCGGTGGCGATGGCGGCGACGGCCGGCGGCGCGACGATCAGGTTCGGGTCCCAGCCGCCGTGGGCGAGCTGGACCTGCGCGAACACCACGAACGCGGTGAGCAGCGTGACCAGGCCGAGGGCGGCGCGCGCCGGGAGGGTGCGAAGGCCCGTGTAGAAGAGCGGCACCGCGCACCAGGCGAAGCTGGGCGCGAGGACGACGAGGAGGATCCAGACCGCGACGACCGTGCCCAGCCAGGCGATCCGGCGGGGCGCGGCGCGGGTGCCGACGACGGGGCCGAGGAGGTAGAGCGAGGCGAGGGCGCCGGAGAGGGCGACGATCCAGGGGCTGCGGTCCTCCCAGGGGTGGCGCAGCAGGAAGCGGGCGAGGGAGGCGCCGAGGAGGAGGAAGAAGGCGATGTGCATGACCCGCGCCAGCCAGGAGGCGTCGGGGTCCGGCTCGGTCTCCGCGGGGCGGACCGCGTGCCTGCCGTTCTGTGCCTTCGGCCGTGTCACGTTCCCGCCTTCCCGCCGTGTGGCCCTTGTGTCCCTTGTGGCCCTGTGACCTGGGGATATCTGTCCATCCTGGCCCGGAGGGACCACGGCGGCATCAGCCGATCGGCTGACCCAGCCGTCCTCCAGTGTGCGCGAGCAGGGCAGCCGGACCGTGGACCGAATGGCCCGGGTTCCGGCCACAGGATGGATCTCGGAGCGAACGAGGCGGACGAGCCGCCCCACCGCTCGGCCGACCTCTCGCCTCACCTCACCCTCACGGAGTCCCCCATGAAGAAGATCCTCTTCGGTGCCACCGCCGCCGCCGTCATCGCCGCCGGTACCTTCGGCGCGGTCTCCGCGAACGCCTCCGCCCCGGCCGCCGCCCCCGCCGCCGTGGTCCGTGCCGACGCCGGCAACGCCAACCTCCAGCAGTCGACGCACCTGACGATCGAGGCCGCCACCAAGGCCGCGCGGGCGACCCTGGACGCCGCCGAGAAGGAGAACCAGCGCGTCTCCGTCGCCGTCGTCGACCGCAACGGCAACACCCTCGTCACCCT
>NZ_JBHXRW010000028.1:0-111077 GCF_042716635.1 Streptomyces sp. NPDC058664
ATACCAAGATGTGGGTGGGGGTGGGTTTTTTTTTTATACCCCCCCGCGCCGCCCCCCTGGGCGGGGGCGGGCCCCCCCGTGGGGCCCCCCCCCGCCCCCCGGGCGGCGCGCCCCACCTCATGGGACCGTGTTCCCCTACAGCGCCGGGTGGGCGTTCTTCATGAGCTCCTGGAACTGGGCCGAGAACCACGCCCCCGAGAGCGGGGCGTCCGGCAGCGCGCCCGACATGCTGTTCCCGTTACGGGCGTTGCCCGTGTACGTCGGGTCGCACATCCGGTCGAAGCCCTTGCCCTCGGTGTTCGGGATCTCCTTGGAGGCGCCGTCGGACTCGCCCGGGGGCTTCATCCAGACGTACGCGTCGATGCCCGCGGCGGGTGCCGCCTGGGGCCGTTCGCCGAGACCGGCACCGGACTGGTTGCACCAGTTGCCGAGGTGGATGCGGCGGTCGTACTTGCCGCCGTTGACGTACGTGTCGACGTTGGTCAGCGCCCCCGGACCGGTGGGCCGCTGGGTGCCGCCCCAGCCGTTGCGGGAGGTGTCGATCAGCATGCCGAGGTTGCTGTTGAAGCCGATCGAGACCAGCTTGTCGCGCATGGCCTGGGCGTACGACAGCTCGTCGGTGTACTGGTTCCAGTCGATCCACTTCGACGTGCGCACGGAGGTGCCGTTGACGGAGTCCCCGATCTTGAAGTGGTCCTCCTTCAGGGCGCTGTAGTTGGCGGTGTTGACGATGAAGCCGTGCACCTTGTCGACCGTGGAGCCCTCGGCCGTGGCGGCCGTCTTGAACAGTTCGGCGGAGGGGCCGAAGTTGCTGTCCCAGCCCAGCCAGCCGTGGTGACCGGCGTCGACGTAGTTGTAGACGTTGCCGATCGAGCCCAGCTTGTTGAGCGCGTAGCCGACGCCGGTGATGTAGTTGCCGTTGGCCTTCATGACGTCACAGTTGGCGGTGGCCGTCGGGCGCCCGGAGACGTTGGTGACCAGGTTGGGCAGGGAGTCGATCTCGACCGTGGTGACGATCCGCAGGCCCGCGTACTTCGGGTCGGCGAGGATCGCGGCGATCGGGTCGATGTACTCGGTCTTGTAGCGGCCGATCTCCGTGGGGCCGAGCTCGCCGTTGGAGGCGAGCGCGGCACAGTCGCGGCCCGGCAGGTTGTAGATGACCAGCTGGACGACGAGCTCTCCGGTGCCCTTCTGCTTCAGGGCCTCGTCGAGGTGACCGCGCAGGCCCCTGGCACTGGGAGTGCCGTTGATGGCGGCGATCCGGTCCAGCCAGACGCCGGTGGGCTGGTTGGAGATCTTGGTGCCGCCCGGCTCCGCGGCGGCCTTCGCGCTCCAGTCGGGGTTCACGTACACCTTGGCGCCGGAGTAGGGGTTGTCGACCTTGCTGCCGGCCGGCGGCGGGGTCGTCGGGGGAGTGGTGGGCGGGGTGGTCGGGGGCTCGGTCGGCTCGGTGGCCCCGTTGCAGGTGACGCCGTTCAGCTTGAAGGTGGCGGGCACGGCGTTGGTGCCGCTGTACGAGCCGTTGAATCCGAAGGAGGTGGAACCGCCGGTGGCCAGGGTCCCGTTGTAGGAGACGTTCTTGGCGGTGACGGCGGCGCCGGACTGGGTGATGGTGGCGTTCCAGCCCTGGGTGACCTGCTGGTTGCCGGCGTAGGACCACTCCAGGGTCCAGGCGGAGACCGGGTCACCGGTGTTGGTGACGGTCACGTTGGCGCCGAAGCCGGTGCTCCACTGGTTGGTGACCTGGTAGTCGACCTTGCAGCCGGGGGCGGCGGCGCCGGCGGTGGCGGTGCCGAGGACGGTGGCGGTGGCGCCGGTGGCCGTGATGAGGCCGAGCGCCGCCAGAAGGGCGGTGCGGCCGGTACGACTGGTGCGGCTCATGCGGGTGGGGGTTCCTTTCAGGGGTTCTTTCAGGGGTTCTTTCACGGGGTGAGGCCACGCAGGCGGTCGCGCAGCCCGATCCCGAATGCGGTGGGGGTGCCGTCGTACGAACTGATCAGCGCGGGACCGGAGTTGCAGTTCCAGGTGTTCCAGGTCCAGCCCAGGTACGAGAGGCCGCGGTCGTCGAACCACTTCATGACGCGGTCGATGAACGCGTGTCCGCAGGTGTTCTCACCGATCTCGCCCGCCAGCAGGGGTACCTGGGCGGCTACCGGGGCGAGGGTGTCGTTCCAGCACGTCTCGTTCGAGCAGGTGTTGAAGTTGTAGACGTGCCAGGCGGCGGCCAGATTCTCCGCCGGGTCGGTGGGGCGGTACGTGAGCCACTGGCTCAGGTCGTTGGAGTACGCGATGCCCGGGACGAGGACGAGGTTCTTCGCCCCCGTGGCGCGGACGGCGTCCAGCAGGTCCTGCATGCCGGCGACCTCGTAGCCGATGCCGGGGCAGGTGCCGCCGTCGCGCCAGCAGGACCAGGCCTGTGCCGCGGTGGAGGTCGCCCGGTCCGGATAGGGCTCGTTGAACAGGTCGAGGACGACCCGCTCGTCGTTCTTGAAGGTGTTCGCCACCGAGGTCCAGAAGGCCGGGGTGTACTGGGCATTGGGCATCGGCTTCTGGCAGGAGGCGTGCACGTCGGAGCAGCCCGAGGAGTTCCCGGTGTACTGGCCGTGCGTCCAGTGCAGTTCGACCACGGGGGTCATGCCGTGGGCGAGGACCTTGGTCACCAGGTCCTTGACCGCGTTGATGTAGTGGGCGCCGCGGTACTCGGGCTTGATGTTGTCCAGGCCGAGCCAGCACTCCTCGTTGAGGGGGACGCGGACCGTGTTGGCCTTCCAGTCGGCGATCGCCTTGACCGAGGCGTCGTCGACGGGACCGTCCCAGATGCCGTGGCCCTGGACGCACATGAACTCGCCGCCGGAGCGGTTGACGCCGAGCAGGCGGCGGACCGCGCCGTTCTGGTCGACGAACTTGTTGCCGACGACGCTCAGCTCGGGTGCGCCGGAGACCGGAGTCGGCGGGGGAAGGGTCGGGGGAGTGGTGGGCGGGGGAGTCGTCGGAGGGGTGGTCGGAGGGGTGGTCGGAGGGGTGGTCGGAGGGGTGGTCGGAGTGGTCGGGGTCGGGGTCGGGGTCGGGGTGGTCCCGTCCGTGGCGCAGGGCGTGCCGTTGAGCGTGAACGCGGTGGGCGCCGTGTTGGCACCCGACCAGGAGGCGATGAAGCCGCCCGAGATCTTCGCGCCCGTGCCGAGCGCGGCGTTCCAGCTCTCGTTCGCGACGGTGACGTCCGTGCCGGACTGGGACCACTTTCCGCCCCAGCCCTGGCTGACGACCTGGCCGGCGGGGAAGTCGAAGCCGAGGCTCCAGCCGTTCAGCGCGGAACTGTTGTTGGTGACGGTGACGGCACCCTGGTAGCCGCCGGCCCACTGGCCGACGACCGAGTACTCCACCGTGCAGACGGGTGCGGCCGCGGCTCCTGAGGCCGTACCCATGAGGGCGAACGCGGTGCTCGCCGTCGTGAGCGCCACTCCGGAGAGCAGCGCGGACAGGCGTGGGGGATGTCGCATGAGCGAGTCCTCGCAGCGAGGGCACACCCCTGACGGCGTGCCGACCGGACGGATTCGCTCCCACTGGTCGGCCAGACCGTAGCGTCAACCGGCGTCAAGCAAAAGGGGGGTTGGGTAAATTTCCCGGTCGATTGCCTTCGACTCTTCACACACCTTGACGCCGTTGCGTCCCAACTGCACAGTGGGAGCGCTCCCACTGGTTCAGAGCTTGTCTCCACGCACCTTTCGCTCTTCGCTCCCCCGCCTCCCGAGCCGCGAGGAGAACCACCCGCATGCCACGCCTACGAGCAAGAACGAGACCACGCCGGCCGCTGACCGCCCTGGCCGCGGCGCTCTCCCTCCCCCTCGGCCTGCTGGCCGTCGGCGCCACCACCTCCCAGGCCACCGCCCGGGCCGCCGCCGTCCAGTGCAGCGTCGACTACAAGACGAACGACTGGGGTTCGGGCTTCACCGCCGAACTCACGCTCACCAACCGGGCCGCCGAGGCCCTGAACGGCTGGACGCTGACGTACTCCTACGCCGGTGACCAGAAGCTCACCAACGGCTGGAGCGGCGTCTGGTCCCAGTCCGGCAAGAACGTCACCGTGACCAACGCCTCCTGGAACGGCACCCTCGCCGCCGGCGCGGCCGTCACCACCGGCGCCCAGTTCACCTACAGCGGGGCCAACGCCGCCCCGGCCTCCTTCGCGGTCAACGGCACCCCCTGCACGGGTGCCCACCAGCCGCCCGTCGCCGTCCTGACCAGCCCCACCGCCGGGGCGACCTACTCCCGGGGCGACGCGGTACCGCTCGCCGCCACCGCCGCCGCGGCCGACGGCGCCACCGTGCAGAAGGTCGAGTTCTACAGCGACACCGCGCTCCTCGGCACCGACACCACCGCGCCCTTCACCCACAGCGCGGCCGGCCTCGCCACCGGCGCCCACTCCCTCTACGCCAAGGCCTACGACAGCCTCGGCGCCTCCGCCGAGTCGGCCCCCGTCGGCATCACCGTCGCCGCGGGACCCGCGCTCGTGGCCTCCCCGAGCCAGCTCGGGGTACGCCAGGGCGCCACCGGCACCTTCGACCTGAAGCTCTCCACCGCCCCCACCGCGAACGTCACGGTGAGCGTCGCCCGCACCTCGGGCAACACCAACCTCACCGCGACCCCGGCCGCCCTCACCTTCACCCCGGCGAACTGGAACACCGCCCAGAAGGTGACCGTCGCCGCCGCGGCCACCGGCACCGGCTCCGCCGTCTTCACCGCGACCGCCCCCGGCCACGCCAAGGCCGAGGTCACCGTCGCCCAGCTGGCCGCGGACTCCACGTACGACGCCCGCTTCCTCGACCTCCACGGGAAGATCACCAACCCGGCCAACGGCTACTTCTCGCCCGAGGGCATCCCGTACCACTCCGTGGAGACCCTGATCGTCGAGGCCCCCGACCACGGGCACGAGACGACCTCGGAGGCGTACAGCTACCTCATCTGGCTCCAGGCCATGTACGGCAAGATCACCGGCGACTGGACCGAGTTCAACGGCGCCTGGGACATCATGGAGAAATTCATGATCCCCACCCACGCCGACCAGCCCACCACCGGCTCCTACAACGCCTCGAAGCCGGCGACGTACGCCCCCGAGTGGGACCTGCCCTCGCAGTACCCGGCCCGGCTCGACTCCGGCGTGACCTCCGGATCCGACCCGATCGCCGCCGAGCTCAAGAGCGCCTACGGCACCGACGACATCTACGGCATGCACTGGATCCAGGACGTCGACAACGTCTACGGCTTCGGCAACGAGCCCGGCAAGTGCTCCGCAGGACCGACGGCGACGGGACCCTCGTACATCAACACCTTCCAGCGCGGCCCGCAGGAGTCCGTCTGGGAGACCGTCACCCACCCGACCTGCGACAACTTCACCTACGGCGGGAAGAACGGCTACCTCGACCTGTTCACGGGGGACGCCTCCTACGCCAAGCAGTGGAAGTTCACCAACGCCCCCGACGCCGACGCCCGCGCCGTCCAGGCCGCCTACTGGGCCGACCTCTGGGCCAAGCAGCAGGGCAAGGGCACCCAGGTCGCCGGCACCGTCGGCAAGGCCGCCAAGATGGGCGACTACCTGCGGTACGCCATGTTCGACAAGTACTTCAAGAAGGTCGGCAACTGCGTCGGCCCGACCGCCTGCCCGGCCGGCACCGGCAAGGACAGCGCCCACTACCTGATGTCCTGGTACTACGCCTGGGGCGGCGCCACCGACACCTCGGCCGGCTGGTCCTGGCGCATCGGATCCAGCCACGCCCACGGCGGCTACCAGAACCCGCTGGCCGCCTACGCGCTCAGCGAGTACGCCCCGCTCAAGCCCAAGTCGACGACGGGCCAGGCGGACTGGGCGACCAGCCTCGACCGGCAGCTGGAGTTCTACCGCTGGCTCCAGTCCGACGAGGGCGCCATCGCGGGCGGCGCCACCAACAGCTGGCAGGGCCGTTACGCCACCCCGCCGGCCGGCACCCCCACCTTCCACGGCATGTACTACGACGAGAAGCCCGTCTACCACGACCCGGCGTCGAACCAGTGGTTCGGCTTCCAGGCCTGGTCGATGGAGCGGGTCGCCGAGTACTACCAGCAGACCGGTGACGCCGCCGCGAAGACCGTCCTCGACAAGTGGGTCTCCTGGGCCCTGTCCGAGACCACGGTCAACCCGGACGGCACCTACCGCATCCCCTCCACCCTCCAGTGGTCCGGCAAGCCCGACACCTGGAACGCGGCGAACCCCGGAGCCAACGCCGGTCTGCACGTCACCGTCGCCGACTACACGAACGACGTCGGCGTGGCCGCCGCCTACGCCAAGACCCTCACCTACTACGCGGCCAAGTCCGGCCACGCGGAGGCCAAGCGGGTCGCCAAGGCCCTGCTCGACGGCATGTGGGACCACCACCAGGACCCGCTGGGCATCGCCGTCGAGGAGACCCGCGCCGACTACAACCGCTTCGACGACCCCGTGTACGTACCGAGCGGCTGGACCGGTGTCATGCCGAACGGCGACACGGTGAACAACTCCTCCACCTTCGCCTCGATCCGCGGCTTCTACCAGGACGACCCGGCCTGGCCGAAGATCGAGGCCTACCTGGCGGGCGGCGCGGCCCCCGTCTTCACCTACCACCGGTTCTGGGCCCAGGCGGACATCGCCCTGGCCATGGGCTCGTACGCGGAGCTGCTCGAATAACAGCCGCCCCGCACAGAGAAGTTCCGCGTACGACGAGACCGGGCGGACCCCGTGAGGGGCCCGCCCGGTCTTCGGCCGTTTCCTCGATACCGCCGACGCGCCACGCCTGGTCCGAAGGACAGGCCCTACGCGTCCGCGCGGAGCGCCACCTCGTCGACCACGTCGGCGAGCGAGCCCCGCCGCGCGAACACCGCACGCTGCCGGGCGGCGCCGCACCCGGCGGTCCGCCGGCTGGTCCACAGCTCCCGCACCAGGTCGAGCTCGCCGGCTGCCGCGAGGGCCGGGGCTGCCTTCGCGAGGAGGTCTTCGACCAGCTCCACCGCCGGGCGCGGCGTCCCGCTCGCCGGGTCCAGGGCGTGCCCCGCCAGACCGTCGCGCGCCGACCGCCAGTGGGCGGCGCGCAGCAAGGCGTCACTGATCTCCGGCACGGGGACCCCCTGGCGGACGTCGGTCAGCAGGGCGGCCGCAAGCCCGCGAAGCAACCCGGCCAGGAGCAGGACGGCGTCGAGCTCCGTGCACACGTCGGCGACCCGGACCTCCAGGGTCGGCCAGTGCTCATTGGGCCGGCAGTGCCAGTAGACCGTCCGCCGGTCGACCAGCATGCCGGAACCGACCAGCCGGTCCACCAGCAGGTCGTACTCGGCGGCGTCGGCGAGGAACGGGGCCGGTCCCGCTCCCGGCAGCTGGGCCCAGCGCATGAACCGCCAGCTCGCATAGCCGCTGTCCCGGCCGCAGTGGAACGGAGAGTTGGCCGCCAGCGACTGCAACGTGGGCAGCCAGGGGCGCAACCGGTTGCTGAGCCGCACCGCCTCCTCGCGGTCCGCCACCTCCAGGTGCACGTGGCAGCCACACACCCCGATCCCGCTCTCGGCGGTCACCAGTGGGCCGTAGCGCTCGGCGATCCTTCGGTACCGCGCCTCGTCGGTGACCTCCTGGCCGCCGCGCGAGGCCAGCGGGGCGGTGCCGGACGCCAGCGCCAGGCAGCCCGCCTCCTCGGCGGCCCCGGCCACCCCCGCGCGCAGCTCGGCCAGCTCCGCGCGCAGCCCGAGCAGATCGGCGACCGGTCGGGTGCGGGTCTCCACCATGTCGGTGAGGATCTCCGGCCCGACCCGGTCGGCCAGCCGGTCACGGGCGCGCTTGACCACCGCGGCCGCGGAACCGAACGGGGTCCGGCTGGTCCGGTCGACGAGGAGGAACTCCTCCTCCACCCCGATCCTGGGCAGGGCGGCGGCCCGGTCTGCGTGGTCGGTCACGGGGAGAGCATATGGATTGACGGTACGTCAGCTCGGTTGCCTCGGTGTCTTCCGCGCGCCGCGGCGGCCCGGCCGCACCGGGCCGCCCGTGCCGCCGTGCGTCCGCGACCTGCGGCGTTCGCGGCGAAAGGTCCATTGACGCGCGCGAGCTGCGCTCCTACGTTCTCGTTCGAACATGCGGTCATTGGTCGATATTTCGAACGATCCGAACGAGAGGATGTTGCGTGTCCCGCACCGATCGGGCCATCCGTGCCGCCCCCTTCGCGTCCGACCTCGACTTCAATGTCGGTTCGGTTTTTGAATCCTTTCACAAGGATGGGTCCGGCGTGGGCCTCGAAGCGCTTCGAGAGATCCGGTCCGAATCGTTGACGTGGCTGGCCGACGACCCTACTTTGTCCCAGCAAGCGCTTTCCTGAAACGTTCCATTAACGCGCGGAGGACGAACTGTGCGTACTCAAGGCACTGTTGACCGTCGGGGCATGCTGAAGGTCGCCGGCGGCTCGCTCGCGGCTCTCGGCCTGACCGCGGCGGGCTGTGGCACCGGCTCGGGCTCCGGAGACGGCACCGTCACCATTCGGTACAGCTGGTGGGGCTCGGAGGACCGGGCCAAGCGGATCAACCAGTCGATCGCGCTCTTCGAGAAGAAGTTCCCGAAGATCAAGATCAAGACCGACTTCCAGCCCTACGCCGACTTCTGGAAGAAGTTCAACACCCAGGCGTCCGGCGGCAACACGCCCGACGTCTTCCAGAACGCCATCGGCTTCCTGCGCAAGTACGACGCGAAGAACGTCCTCCTCGACCTGCGCGAGCAGGCCGAGGAGGGGAACCTCCGCCTCGACGGGTTCCGGGCCGGCCTGGAGAAGTTCGGCGAGGTCGAGGGGAAGCTGCTCGGTGTCCCCGTCGGCAGCAACTCGATGGCCCTCGTCGTCGACCGGGCCGTGTTCACCAAGGCCGGGATCACCCCGAAGCCGGGCTGGACCTGGGACGAGTACCACGCGGCCCTCACGAGGATCCGGGAGACGCAGGGCCGGGCCGGCGACGCGGGCCCGTACGGGATCATGTACCTGTACGACCTCTACCTGCGCCAGCAGGGCAAGGCCTTCTTCACCACCACCGGCCTCGGCTTCACCGAGGCGGACCTGACGGACTGGTGGACCAAGGCCACCACGCGGGTGAAGTCCGGCGTCTACGCCGACCCGAAGAAGACCATCCCGGTCAAGCCCAAGTCGGCCGTGACCGCCGAACTCGCGGGTTGCGAGTTCACCTGGGACAACTTCGCCGTCCGCTACACCTCCGAGGGCAAGAGCCAGTACGGCCTCGCCCCCATACCCACCACCGACGGCCGCAAGACCGGGCAGTACCTCGGCTCGCTCATGCTCAGCGCCTCCAAGCGCACCAAGCACCCCAAGGAGGCCGCCCAGTTCATCGACTTCATGGTCCACGACCCCGAGGTCGGGAAGATCATGGGGTACGACCGCGGAGTCCCGGCCACCATCGCCCAGAGCGACGCGTACGTGCCCTCCGACGAGGTCGGCAAGCAGATCGCCGCGTACGAGAAGCAGCTCGTCGAGTCCCGCGTCCTGGAGCCGATCACCCCGCACCCGGCCGGCGCCGACGTGTGCGAGGCGGCGTTCATGCGGCTCGCCGAGGAGATGTCCCTGGGCGAGCGACCGGTCGCGGACGCGGTGAAGCAGTACTTCACCGAGGCGAAGACGGCGCTCTCCTCCTGATGGGCGCCGTCGTGACCTCCGCACCGACTCCCGCACCGCCCCCCGGACGGGCGCCCCGCCCGGACGGGGAGACCGCGCCCGCGGTCTCCCCGTCCGGCGGCGGGCGCCCGCCCCGGGCGCCGCGCGACACCGCCCGCTCCGGCAGGGCCCGCCGCGAGAACCTCGCCGGCTACCTCTTCATGTCCCCCTGGATCGCGGGCTTCCTGCTGCTCACCGCGGGTCCCATGGTCGCCTCCCTCTACTTCGCCTTCACCGACTACAACCTGTTCGACGCCCCGAAGTGGATCGGCCTCGACAACTTCACCGAGATGTTCGGCGACGCCCGCTGGCGCACCTCGGTCGAGATCACCGGCTGGTACGTGGTCATCGGCACCCCGCTGAAACTGGCCGCCGCGCTCGGCGTCGCCCTGCTCCTCAACCAGAGCAGGCGCGGACAGGGCTTCTACCGGGCCGCGTTCTACGCGCCCTCGCTCATCGGCGCCAGCGTCTCCATCGCCATCGTCTGGCGCGCCATCTTCTCCGACGGCGCCGCCGTCGACCGCGCGCAACAGGTCTTCGGCATGGAGGCCGGAGGCTGGATCGGCGACCCCGACCGCATCATCTACGCCCTGGTCGCGCTGACCGTCTGGCAGTTCGGCGCCCCGATGGTCATCTTCCTGGCCGGGCTCAAGCAGGTGCCGCGCGAGCTGTACGAGGCGGCACAGGTCGACGGGGCGAGCCCGTGGCGGAGGTTCTGGCACATCACCCTGCCGATGATCTCCCCGGTGCTCTTCTTCAACGTGCTCCTGGAGACCATCCACTCCTTCCAGATCTTCGGGTCCGCCTACATCATCGGCAGCCAGGGCAACGCCTGCGGGCCGGCCGACGGCACGCTCGTCTACACCTGCTACCTCTACATCCAGGGCTTCGAGAACAGCCGGATGGGTCTCGCCTCGGCGATGGCCTGGATGCTGCTGCTCGCCGTCGGCCTGGTCACGGCGGTGCTTTTCTGGTCCCAGCGGCGCTGGGTGCACTACGAGGAGGGGGCCCGATGAGCCTCGCACGCATCGGCGCGAAGCCGTCCGGAGCGAAGCCGTCCGACGCGGACCCGCCCGACGCGGACCCGTCCGGCGCACGGCCGTCCGGTGCGCGGAACGGCAGGCCGCGCACGGCGGGTTCGGTCGCCTGGCACCTCGGGTCCCTGGCCGTCCTCGCGGTCATCCTCTACCCCGTGGTGTGGGTGTTCGGCGGCTCCTTCAAGCCGAACGACGAGATCGTCGGCAGCCTGACGCTCTTCCCCGCCGACCCCATCACCGACAACTACCGGCGGCTCGCCGACGGCATCGCCGACATCCCCATCACCACCTTCTTCGGCAACTCCCTCTTCCTGGCGGTCGGTTCGGTGGTGGGCGTGCTGATCTCCAGCTCGCTCTCCGCGTACGCCTTCGCCAAGATCGGTTTCGCCGGACGCGGAGTGCTCTTCACCCTGATGATCGGTACGCTGCTGCTTCCGTACCACGTGCTGCTCATCCCGCAGTACGTGCTGTTCCAGAAGCTCGAACTCATCAACACGTACACGCCGTTGCTGCTCGGCAAGTACCTGGCCACGGACGCCTTCTTCGTCTTCCTGATGCTCCAGTTCATGCGCGGACTGCCGAAGGAGCTCGACGAGGCGGCCCGCCTCGACGGCTGCGGGCACCTGCGGACGTACTGGTCGATCGTGCTGCCGCTCTGCCGTCCCGCGCTCATCACCAGCGCGATCTTCACGTTCATCAACGCGTGGAACGACTTCATGGGTCCGCTGATCTACCTCAACGAACCCGAGAAGTACACGGTCTCGCTCGGTCTGAAGATGTTCGTCGACCAGGACGGCGTCGCCAACTACGGCGGCATGATCGCGATGTCGCTCGTGGCGCTCCTCCCGGTGGTCGCCTTCTTCCTCGCCTTCCAGCGGTACCTCATCGACGGCATGGCCACCTCCGGCCTCAAGGGCTGAGGGGAGGTCCGGCGCGATGAGAGAACGGTTCATGGCCCGATTCGGGATCTTCGCGGAATGCCTCCTCGTGGGCGTGTGGATCGCCGTCGCCGCCCTCCCGCTGGTGACCCTTCCGGCGGCCCTCGCGGCCGGCGCCGCGCACCTGCGGCGCTGGACCGGCGACGAACAGGCCGGACTGCGGTTCTTCGCCGCCGACCTGCGTGCGGCCCTGCGGGGCGGGGGCTGGTCGGCGGGGCTCGGCTACGGCGCCGCGCTCGCCCTGGTGGGTGCCGACCTCGCGTTCGTACGGGCGCTGCCCGTGCCCGGCGGGCGGGCGGCGGGAACCCTCGCGATCCTCGCGGCGCTCTGGCTGACGGTCACCCTCCTGCGGGCGGCCACGGCCTGGCGCCCGGACCTGCGCTGGCGTACCCTCCTCGGCCCCGCCGCCCGCCGCACGCTGCGCGACCCGGCGGGCTCCCTCCTCGTCGTCTGCGGCCTCGCGGTGATCGCCGCGTCGGCCTGGTTCTCCGCCCCCCTGGCCCTGCCGGCCCTCGGCGTCCTCGTCGCCTCGGCCCTGGCGGCGGAGCGCCGCGGGGCGGTACCGGCGGCCGCCTGATCCACCCTCCCGGGGCCGCGGCAGTTCCCGGTCGCGCCACGCCCACGGCCCGGGGCCCTGAGCGGCACCCACCCCGTTGTGGGCAATCGTCCGCCAGGGGCGGGACGGGTGGGCACAACGGACGGCGCCCCCTGCCGGGCCCAGGCTTCCGTGCCTGGACCCGCACCCGGTGCGCGCCGCACAGTTCATGCCGCCTGAGCCCGCACCCCGGGTGCACCGCACAAGTGGTGCGGGTCCGGGCGCAAAGGGCGGAGGCGCCCGCATAGGGCGCCGTCCCGTGTGCCCACCCTCCCGCAAGCTCTCGGCTTCGCTCGAGCAGGGGCCCCCATCGCCCCAGCGGGACGAATGCCCACACGGGGGGTGGGGCCCGGGTCCCCCCAGGTCCGCCGCCCCGTGGCGTCATGGCCGCGCCTACCGAGGCGGCCCCCCGTACCCCCGCTTCCGCAGGCATGTCATCGGCATGCCCATGAAAGGAGTTTCCGTGTCCTCGATACCTCGCCGCTCCCTCCTCAAGGCCGCCGCCGTGGCCGGAGCCGCCGCGCAGTTCAGCTGGGTCCTCGGGCGCGAGCAGGCGCAGGCCGCCCCGGCCGCCCCGGCCGCCTCGGCGGCCGGGGAAGGGCGGCCCGCGACCGTCACCTGGCTGGAGCCCGGCGGGCTCGGCGCCGCCGCGGGATCCACCTTCGGCGCCGCCTGGCCCAAGGGCGTCCACCCCGACGACCAGGCCTTCGCGCTCACCACGGCCGACGGCGGATCCGTCCCCGTACAGACCTGGACCACCGCCCGCTGGCCCGACGGCTCCCTCAAGTGGACCGCGCACGCCGTCGGCCCCGAGGCCGCCGGGGCCGAACGCTTCACCCTCGCCCCCGGGACCCCCGCGACCGCCGCGAAGACCGTCTCCGTCACGGAGACCGGCCGCCGGATCACGATCGACACCGGCACCGTCCGGGCCGTCGTCTCCAAGGACGGCGGGAAGCTCGTCGAGTCCGTCACCCGTGACGGCGTGAAGATCGCCACTGACGGCCGGCTCGTCCTGCTCCGCCAGAGCGACCTCGACGACGGCGACCAGGGCAACGCCAAGTGGGAGCGGTTCGACGGCGAGATCTCCGGCGCCGTCGTCGAACAGAGCGGCCCCGTCCGGGCCGTGGTCCGCGTCGACGGCAAGCACCGCAAGGGAAGCCGTAGTTGGCTGCCCTTCTCGGTGCGCCTCTACTTCTACGCGGGCTCCGAGTCCTTCCGCATGGTCCACACCATCACCTACGACGGCGACCAGCAGAAGGACTTCATCCGCGGCCTCGGCGTCCGCTTCACCGTCCCCATGCGGGACGCCGCCTACGACCGGCACGTCCGGATCGCCGGCGAGGGCGCCGGCTTCCTCACCGAGGCCGTCCAGGGCGTCACGGGCCTGCGCCGCGACCCCGGCGCCGCCGTCCGCACCGCCCAGGTCAAGGGCGAGAAGCTGCCCGACCCCGCCACCTGGGACCAGCGCGTCACCACCCGCATGCAGTACGTCCCCACCTGGGGCGACTACACCCTCGCCCAGCTCTCCGCCGACGGCTTCGCCCTGCGCAAGCGCACCAAGCCCGGCCACGGCTGGATCCCGGCCGGCGGCGGCCGCCGCGCGAGCGGCTTCGGCTGCGTCGGCGGCGTCACCGGCGGACTCTCCTTCGGCCTGCGGGACTTCTGGCAGAAGCACCCCGCCCAGCTCGACATCAGGAACGCGGCCGGCGACGAGGCCGAGGTCACCCTCTGGCTCTGGTCGCCCGAGGCCCAGCCCATGGACCTGCGCTTCTACCACGACGGCATGGGCCAGGACGCCTTCCCCGAGCAGCTCGAAGGCCTCAACATCACCTACGAGGACTACGAGCCCGGCTTCGGCACCCCGTACGGCATCGCCCGTACCAGCGAGCTGATGTTCTGGGCCAACGCCGCCACTCCCACCGCCGACGCCCTCGTCGCCCAGTCCGCCGCCGTCCGCACCCCGCCGCAGCTCGCCGTCAGCCCCGAGGACCTCGTCCGCGCCCGGGTGTTCGGCGGGCTCTTCTCCCCGGTCGACCGCTCCACCCCCGCCAAGGCGAAGATCGAGGACCACCTCGACTACCTCTTCACCTACTACAAGGACCAGGCGGAGCAGCGCCGCTGGTACGGCTTCTGGGACTACGGCGACATCATGCACACCTACGACGAGGACCGGCACCAGTGGCGGTACGACGTCGGCGGCTACGCCTGGGACAACTCCGAGCTCTCGCCCGACCTGTGGCTCTGGTACGCCTACCTGCGCTCCGGCCGCGCCGACGTCTTCCGCTTCGCCGAGGCCATGACCCGCCACACCGGCGAGGTCGACGTCTACCACCTCGGTCGGTGGGCCGGACTCGGCACCCGCCACGGCGTCCAGCACTTCGCCTGCAGCGCCAAGCAGCAGCGCATCTCCACCGCCGTGTACCGGCGTCCCTACTACTTCCTCACCGCCGACGAACGCGTCGGCGACCTCATGCACGACCTCGTCGACTCCGACGAGACCTTCCTCGTCCTCGACCCCATCCGCAAGATCCGCACCGAGCCCTACACCCCCGACCGGCACGCCCTCTCCATCGGCTTCGGCACCGACTGGAGCGGCCTCGCCGCCGCCTGGCTCACCGAGTGGGAGCGCGGCGGCCCCAAGGCCGCCAAGGCCGAGGCCCGGCTGCGCTCCACCATGGAGACCATCGCCGCCCAGCCCAACGGCTTCGTCCAGGGCACCGGTCTCTACGACCTCGACACCGGCCGCTTCACCGTCGCCACCGAACCCGTCGTCGGCGTCTCCCACCTCTCCGCCATGTTCGGCCTGGTCGAGATGTGCGCCGAACTCATCGACCTCGTCGACCTGCCGGAGTTCAAGGCGGCCTGGCTCGACTACTGCCGCTACTTCAACGCCTCCAAGACCGAACAGGCCGCCCGGTACGGCAAGAACTTCGGCACCCTGCTGCTCTTCCAGGGCCACTCGCGCCAGGACGCCTACGCCGCCGCGCAGCTGAACGACGCCAAGCTCGCCCAGCGGGCCTGGGCCAAGTTCGACAGGAGCGACGGCTACACGGCGGCCATGGTCTGGGACAAGACCCCCGTCCAGGGCCCCGCCGCCCTCGAACCCGGCTACGAGCACCTGTGGATCAGCACCAACACCACGGCCCTGTACGGCCTGGCCGCCATCCAGAACCTCGCCCTCGTCGGCGACCACCTGCCCGCGTGACCACCGGAGGCCCCACGATGAGAAGGACCGCACTCCTCGCCGCCGCGGCGACCCTGCTCGCCACCCTCGCCGCCGCCCCCACCGCCCACGCGGACAGCCCCTTCGGCCAGGGCCTCGACCACTGCGCCCCCACCGCCGACGGGTCCCTCGCCTGCCACTTCGACGTGGCTCCCGGCACGTACGAGGTCACCATGGTCCTCGGCGGCGACACCGCCGGCGCCACCGCCGTCGGCGGCGAGACCCGGCGGGCCCTGCTCGCCGAGACCGCCACCGGGGCGGGGGAGCGGGTCCGCCGTTCGTTCACCGTGGACGTCCGCGACCCGGAGGGCGAGCCCACCGGGGCCGCCGGAAGCCCCGGCCTCGACCTGGTCCTCGGGGGCTCCGCCCCGCGCGTGACCTCGCTCCGGGTCACCCCCGCCCCCGGGGCGCGGCGGCTCTTCCTCGTCGGCGACTCGACGGTCTGCGACCAGCCGGGCGCCCCGTACACCGGCTGGGGGCAGATGCTCCCCGTCCATCTGAAGCGGGGGGTCGCGGTCGCCAATCACGCCGACTCCGGCGAGAGCACCGTCACCTTCCTGGCGAACCCGGCCCTCTTCGACCGGGTCGAGGCCGGGATCCGGCCGGGCGACCCCGTCCTGATCCAGCTCGCCCACAACGACAAGCAGACGGACGCGGCCACCTACCGGGCCAACCTGACGACCCTGGTCGAGCGGGTACGGGCCCGGGGCGGCGAGCCCGTCCTCGTCACCCCGGTCGTCCGCCGCTGGTTCAACGCCGACGGCACCCTGGACAACGGCACCGCCCTGCTCGTCAACGGCCTCGGCGTGGACCACCCCGCCGAGATCCGCGCCCTCGCGAGCTCCCTCGGCACCCCGCTGATCGACCTCACCGCCCTCACGAAGGCACGGGTCGAACAGCTGGGGCCCGAGGCCTCCAAGGCGCTGTACCTGACGGCGGAGAAGCGGGACAACACCCACACCTCGGTGCGCGGAGCCACGGAGTACGCGGCCCTCGTCGCCGACGAACTACGGGCCCGGGGCGTCCTGTCGGCCCCGCTCCTCCGCTAGACGGTGTCCGAGGGGCGCCGACCCTTCGTAGGCCCCTTGGCGGAGCACCTACCATGCCGGTGATCATCGCCGCCGTGCCGAACCACGGCGGCGTCACCGTATCCCGGGGAAACATTCATGGACGCCTACAACGTGCCTGTCGGACCGGCCGCGGTGCGGGGCCCCGCTACAGATTCCGCAACCCGAACGGACCGGCGCTCGTCGTCCAGTCGCTGATCTCCACCCAGGCCCTCACCGACGTCTCCATCATGGCGACCGGCGGCAAGGACTCGCCCTGGCTCGCCGAGGACATGGTCCCGTGGCCGGCCGTGCTCCAGGTGTCGTGCTGGATCGCGTTCCTCTTCTGGTTCTTCCGCGTCCGCTGCAACGCCGAGGTCCTCGCCCCCGGCAGCCACAAGTACACCGCTGGCTTCGCCATCGGCGCCTGGGCCGTTCCGCTCGCCATGTGGTGGCTGCCGCGCCGCGTCACCCTCGACATCCAGCGGGTCGGCGGGACGCCCCGCGACGTCTGGCTGATCAACGCCTGGTGGTTCGTCTGGCTCCTCGGCGGCCCGTTCTCGATTGCCTTCCACTTCCTGGTCCTCGACCACTTCGACTACCGCAACCCGGTCGACCAGAGCCTCAACATGCTCGCCGCGATTCTCGCGATCGCGGTGATCCGCCGGGTGACGGCCGCACAGCCGGCCGGGCCGCTGCCGTACTTCAACATGACCTGAGTCCCGGCCCCGGTGCGGGGCCGGGGCACGCCGGTCAGCCGAGCGGCGCGAACGTCAGGGAGAACGCGGCGGGGGCCGCGTCGAGCCGGTACTCCGGCAGCACACCGGGCCCGCAGGACTGGGAGCCGATGCCGTGCTGGGCGTGGTCCAGGTTCAGCCACAGCGTGTCCCCCGGCACCAGGTCGGGGCGGTGCGCCGCGGCGTCCAGCTCCTCGGAGGTCCAGCGGCGGGCGGTGAACCAGAAGGCGGGCTCACCCCCGACCCGCACCCCCGTGCTCCCGTCGCCGAGTTCCAGCCACCGGGTGTCGATCCTGGCCCCGTTCTCCTGCGGACGCACGTACGGCGTCCGGAGCCCGTCGACGGTCGACTCCCAGCGGCCCAGCCGGGCGGCCGCCCGGGTGTCCGGATACGCCTCTCCGGGCCCGCCCCCGTACCAGACCACCCGGTCGAGGGCGGCGGGCAGGCCGAGCCGGACCCCGAGCCGGGGGAGCGGCACCGTCCACGTGCCCTCCGGTGCCACCTCGACGTCGAGCCGCAGCGCCGTGCCGTCCGAGGTCCAGCGGTACGTGACGCCGAGGCCGAAGTCCCGGGCCGCGGGCGCCACCCGCGACCGCACGGTCAGGGCGTCCCCCGCGGTGTTCACCCCGTCGGTGCGGTGCCGCATCCGGTGCAGGCCGAGCTCCCGCCAGAGCGGCCCGTACCGGACGTCGGGCTGCCAGGGCGCGCCCTCGTCGTTGTCGGTCGGCGCCCGCCAGACGTCGAGCCGGAGTCCCGTGACGGGGAGGGTTCCGAGGGCGAGCGGCTCGCCCGTGCGGGCGTCGAAGACGCCGGGCCCGAGGGTGATCCGGTCCGCCGCCGGGGCCGGCCGGGCGCCGGTGAGGGCACGGAGGCGGGGGACCGGGACGGTGGTGGCCGGAATCTGCCCCCAGGCCACCTCGTGCCCGGCGGGCGCCCACGCGGTGGCGTGGGCGAGGACGGCCCGTACGGTCCACACCGTCTCCGCGCCGGGCGGAGCGAGGGGCGGTTCGGGCAGGCGGACCGGCGCGCTCCGCCCGGCGGCGAGCGCGGGCACCTCGAGCGGGCCCTCGGCGAGGACCTCGCCGTCGGCCAGGAAGGACCAGGTGAAGGCGAGATGAGCGAGATCGGAGACATCATGGCCGTTGGTCACCGAGACCGTGCCGGGCTCCTCCCCGGGAGCGATCCGGACCGGCTCGATCACCTTCTTGTACTCGACGAGCCCCGGCGACGGCGTCCGGTCGGGGAAGAGCAGCCCGTCGCAGACGAAGTTCCCGTCGTGCAGCTCCTCGCCGAAGTCGCCGCCGTAGCCGTACCCGTGGACCGGGTGGACCAGGCCGTGGTCGATCCACTCCCAGACGAAGCCGCCCTGGCAGCGCTCGTACGTCTCGAAGAGCCGCTGGTACTCGGTGAGCCCACCGGGACCGTTGCCCATGGCGTGCGCGTACTCGCAGAGGATGAAGGGGAGTCGGCGGCGGGCCTCGGGGCCCTCGTCGGCGCGCCGGCCGATCTCCTCCACCTCCGCGTGCGGCGGGTACATCCGCGAGTAGACGTCCGTGTCCGCGCAGGAGCGGTCGCCCTCGTAGTGGACGAGCCGGGAGGGGTCGCGGTCGCGGATCCACTCCGCCATCGCGGTCAGGCCCGCGCCGGTGCCGCACTCGTTGCCAAGGGACCACAGGACGACCGAGGGGTGGTTCTTGTCCCGTTCGACCAGTCGGGTCGCCCGGTCGAGGAGGGCGGGCGTCCAGCGCGGGTCGTCGACCGGGTTGCCCTGCCAGGCCAGTTCCTCGTAGCCGTGGGTCTCCAGGTCGCCCTCGTCGATCACCCAGAGCCCGTACGTGTCGCAGAGGTCGAGGAAGGCGGGGTGCGGCGGGTAGTGGGAGGTGCGGACGGCGTTGACGTTGTGCCGCTTCATCAGCTCGACGTCCTCGCGCATGGTCGCGAGGCCGAGGGCCCGTCCGCGCTCCGGGTGGAACTCGTGCCGGTTCACGCCGCGGAAGAGGATCCGGCGCCCGTTGACCTTCAGGACGCCGTCCTCGACGTACACCGAGCGGAAGCCGATCCGCAGCGGGATCCGCTCGCCGCCGGCCGTGAGTTCGCCCTCGTACAGACGGGGGACCTCGGCGCTCCACGGCTCGACCGGGACGGTGGCGCTCTCGCCGGTCGCGAGGTCGAGACCCAGCTCGGGGACGCGCACCCGGCCCGGCACGTCACAGTCGACGCGCAGGCCGCCGGTGCCCCCGGTGTGGTCGTAGGAGGCGTGGACGAAGAAGTCGCCGGGGGCGCCCTCCGGCCGGTGCAGCAGCGTCACGTCACGGAAGACGCCCGGCAGCCACCACTGGTCCTGGTCCTCCAGGTAGGAGCCGGAGGACCACTGGTGGACCCGGAGGGCGAGGACGTTGTCCCGGGCCTTCAGGAGGTGGCCGACGGCGAACTCGTGGGCGAGCCGCGAGCCCTTGAAGTCGCCGAGCTCCGTGCCGTTGAGCCAGACCCGGGCGCAGGACTCGACCCCGTCGAGACGGAGCACCGTCCCGCCGTCCGCCGGCCAGTCGGCGGGCAGGTCGAAGCGGCGCAGATGGTCGCCGGTCGGGTTCTCGGCCGGGACGCGGGGCGCGTCGACGGGGAAGGGATAGCGCACGTTGGTGTAGACGGGGCCGCCGGACCCCTTGCCCTGGAGCACCCAGTGGCCGGGGACCGCGACGGTTCCCCAGCCGCTCGCGTCGAAGTCCGGCGCGGCGAAGGACTCGTCCTCGGCGTCGGCCGTGGGGGAGAGGCGGAAGCCCCAGTCGCCGTTCAGGGAGAGGGCGGGGGCGTCGGAGCGGGCGTACCAGGCGCGGGGCGGGAGCGTGCCGCGGCCGGGGGAGACGTCTTCGTACCAGGGCAGGGCGGACATGGTCCTCCTGACGGGGAGAGGGAGGGAAGGGGAAGCGCGAGAAGAAGCGCGGAGGGAAGCGCGAAAGGAAGCGCGAAAGGAAGCGCGAAAGGAAGCGCAAGGGGGCGGAAAGCGCTTGCCGCCCGGTGTTCATCCCATCGCGCCGGACGCCCGCGCACAACCCCGCCCGGGCCCCGGACCCTTGGACTCTTCGCGACCCGCCTGGACAGCCCGTCGAGCGGCCGCTTAGGGTCGGGGTCCGAATCACCGACGGGCGCCGTACGCCCGGAACACCGGGAACTGCCGAGGAGCGCGCACGTGGTCACCCTCGCCGATGTCGCCCGCCACGCCGGGGTGTCGGCCAGCACCGTCAGCTACGTGCTCAGCGGCAAACGCTCCATCTCCGCCCCCACCCGCGAGCGGATCCAGCACAGCATCGACACCCTCGGCTACCGGCCGCACGCCGGCGCCCGCGCGCTCGCCAGCAGCCGGACCGGCATCCTCGCCCTGATGATGCCGCTGCGCACCGGCCTCTACGTGCCGGTCATGATGGAGATCGCGATGGCCGTCACCACCACGGCCCGCTCCCACGGCTACGACGTGCTGCTGCTCACCGGCGAGGAAGGCCCCGAGGCCGTCCGCCGCGTGGAGGGCAGCGCCATCGCCGACGCCATGATCGTCATGGACGTCGGGATCGACGACCCCCGGCTCCCCTGCCTCCGGGAGGCCGAGCGGCCCGCCGTCCTCATCGGGCTCCCCGCCGAGACGGCGGAGGCCGCCGACGCGACCGGACTCGACTGCGTCGACCTCGACTTCGAGGCCGCAGGAGCCCGCTGCGTCGAGCACCTCGCCGGCCTCGGCCACACCCGTGTCGCCGTGCTCGGCGAGCCACCCGCCGTGTACGAGCGGGGTACGGGCTTCGCCGCCCGCACCCTCACCGGGCTGCGCGCCGCCGCCCGCGCGCACGGCGTCGGGCTGCTCCACCGGCCCGTCGACGGCACCTACGCGGCCGTCGCGGCCGCCGTCACCCGTGTCTTCGAGGAACGTCCCGGCACCACGGGCCTCGTCGTCCAGAACGAGGCCGCCGTCGAACCGCTGCTCGCGCTCCTGCGCCACCAGGGCCGCGCGGTGCCCGAGGACGTCTCGGTCGTCGCCATCTGCCCCGACCAGATCGCGGTCCACGCCTCCGTACCGCTCACCGCCGTCTCCGTACCCGCCCACGAGATGGGGCGGCTCGCCGTCGAGCGGCTCGTCCGGCGGCTCTCGGGGGAGGGCCCGCGGGGCACGGAACTCATCGCACCCCGACTGACCACACGCACCAGCACGGGTCAGGCCGCGCCCGGTGCGTCCGGTACGCCCGGTGGCCCCACCGGCCCCGGTGCGTCCGGCGTCCCCGGTGGTTCCGCCCCCCTTCCCGAGGACCGGCGTGGTCGCGGCGAACGGTGAGGCCGGCGACAGCGCGGCGGAGTTCAAGGCCTTCTTCGAGCGCCACTACGCCGAACTCGCCCGGCTCGCCCATCTGCTGACCGGCGAGACCGACGCCGCCGACGACCTCGCCGCCGACGCCATGCTCGCCCTCTGGCACCGCTGGGACCGGGTCCGCGCCGCCGACCACCCCGCCGCCTACGCCCGGGGCGTCGTCGCCAACCTCGTCCGCACCCGGATCCGGGGCACCGTCCGCGAGCGTCGCCGCGTCGCCGCCTTCTGGGACCGGCGCCCCGACCACGTCGAGGACCCCGACGTGCCGGCCGTCGTCGACGTGCGGACGGCGCTGCGCGCCCTGCCGTTCCGCAAGCGCGCCTGTGTCGTCCTCCGGCACGCCTTCGACCTCTCCGAACGCGACACGGCCCTCGCGCTCGGCGTCTCGGTCGGTACGGTGAAGAGCCAGACCGCCAAGGGAATGGCGGAACTCCAGCGGCTGCTCGGCCCCCGGGCCGCCACCGAACTCGCCGCGGGAAGGCGCTGATGGACGAGACACGGATCCGCCGCGAGCTGCGGGAGGCGGCGCTCGCGCACCGGCCCGACCACGCCCGGATCCTCGCCCGGGTGGAACGCGGCCTGGCCGAGCCCGCCCCGGCGGTCCGGTCGCCCCGGCCGGCGAGCCGGTGGCACGGCCGGCGGTGGACGGCGGTCGTGGCCGTGACCGCGGCCGTCGCCGGAGCGGTCGGCCTCGGCGGCCTCGCGGCGACCACCCTGGACGACCGGCCCGCCGGGCCCGCCACCACGGTGCCCGCGCCCGGCCCGACGGCACGGGCGACCGCCACGATCGACCCCGGCAGCAACCGCTGGTGGGCGCAGAGCGATCTCGCCGTGACGACGGACACGCCGGTCACCGGGCTCACCGTGGAACTGCGGATCGCGCGCACCCCCGGTGTCGTGAGCACGGGCCACTGGCGCACCCGCCCGGCCGAGGACTTCACGGTGACGGTGGACCAGGAGCCCGGGGCCCTGGTCTACCGGTGGACCCTGAAGCCGGGCCGCACGGTGCCGCCGGGCCCCCATGTCTTCGCGGGCCAGTACAACCACGCCGAAGGGGTACGGGACGCCTCGGCCGACACGTACGCCGTCGTCCTGACGGGCGGTGACGGCGGCCGGTCCGTCCTGCGGGGCGACTTCGGGGCGGCCTCCGCGAAGTGACCGCCGACGGGCGGCCGTCCGGGCCCTTCCGCGCAGGGCGGCGCGCCCCCGCGTGGCCGTCCGCGTGCGCGGTCACGCGCCCGTCGTGGAACCGGGCCGGACGATCATCAGGACGACGACGACCGCCCACAGGACGTTGAAGACGCCGGTGAGCATCGTCAGTCGGGTGGCCGTGGGCCGCGCCTCCTCCCCGGTGGACGCGCCCTCGGCCAGTGCGAGCAGGCGTCGCTGACCGGGGAGGACGGCGAGCCCGAGGAGGGCGCCGGCGGCCGTGGTCAGGACGAGGGACGTGATCAGCCAGGCATCGGTGAGCACGCCGAGCTGGGCGCCCGTGGCGATCCCGAACACCGGCACGACGACACCGGCGACGGCGTAGACGGTGCAGACGCGGTGCAGGAGCACGGCCGTCCCGAGCCCCTCGGGGCGGCCGTGCTCCTTTCCGGGGTGGCCGTCCCCCTTCTCGGCGCCGCAGGCCCGCAGCGCGTGGCGCGGGAACATCGACGCGGCCACGGTGATCGACCCCACGGTGAGGATCGCCACCAGGACATGGACGGACAGGAGGAACTTGGTCACGGCGCGGGCCTCCGGCTCGGCTCAATAGGTTGGCTGCCAATACGTATGGCGTCAATACATACACTGCCTACCGGTCTTTTAGGTAGGCTGCCTACTCATGAAGGCGGATGCGGTGCGAGGGCACCTGGACGGACTGTTGCTCGCGGTGCTCGAACCGGGCCCGCTCCACGGCTACGCGATCATCGCCGCGGTGCAGAACCGCAGCGGGGGCGTGCTCGAACTGCGCACGGGCACGATCTACCCGGCGCTGAACCGGCTGGAGCGCACCGGCCTCCTGAGCAGCAGCTGGGAGTCCTCGGGCGAACGGCGCAGGCGGTGCTACGAGCTGACCGACGCCGGCCGCCGCACCCTGGCCGGCGAACGGACGGCGTGGAGCGAGTTCACCGCCGCGATCGGCTCGGTCCTCAACCCCGTCACGCCGCCCGGGCTCCCCACGTGAACGCCACCGGCCAGGACACCGACCCCGTCCGGGAGTACGTCGCGGACCTCACGGCCGCCCTGCACGGACCGGCCCGCGCCAAGGCCCGGCTGGTCGAGGAGATCCGCGGCGGCCTCCTGGACACCGTGGACGCCCACGTCGACCGGGGCCTGCCCCACCACCACGCCGTCCGCGAGGCGGTACGGGAGTTCGGGACCGCCGACGAGCTCGTGCCGAGCTGCCAGCGGGAACTGACCCTCGCCCAGGCCCGGCACACCGCCCGCTCCCTCGCCCTCACCGCCCCCTTCCTGATCGCCTGCTGGTATCTGGCGGGCGCTTCGGGCCAGGACCGGTCCGGGCTCGTCCCCCGCACCGCCCAGCTCCTCGCCGTGAACGCGGCCGGTGTCGCGCTCGCCACCACCCTGCTCGCCGCCGCGGCCCTGGCCGCCACCGGCACCCTCGGCCGCCGGCTGCCCACGCCGCGCCGGCTGCCGCTCGTGGTCGCCTGGACCGGCACCACCGCCGGCGTCGCCATGGCGGTCACGACGCTCGCGCTCGCCACCGCCGCCGCCCTCGCCGTGAACCGGCCCCTCCTCGCGTGCGCCGGCGTCCTCGCGGCCGCCTCCCACGCCGCGGTGGCCACGTCCGCCCGCGCCTGCCGCCGCTGCGTCCGCCTGCCGGCGTCCGGGACACTCCGGCCCGGCTGACGAACGGCGCCGTACGGGGGCGACCTTCCTGCCGTACGGGGGCAACCCTTCTTCGGCCGGCGGCGACCCAGTGACGACCGGGAGCCGCCCCGAACCCCGTACCGAAGGAGCCGCACGCCGATGAGCCCGTACGACACCTCCGCACAGCCCCTCCGCCGCCGCACCCTCCTCGGCGCCGCCGTCGCCGGCGCGGCCGCCGCCACCGGCCTCGCGGCCGGCGGTGCCGAAGCCGCCGGTTTCGGCTGGAGCGACGACGGCACCCACTACGTCGTCGACACCGGCGCCGGACTGGTCCTCAAGGTCTCCAGGTCGACCGGCGACCTCACCTCCCTCGTCTACAAGGGAAAGGAGTACGAGGGCTACGGCGGCAAGCACTCGCACGTCGAGTCCGGCCTCGGCGCCTCCACCGTCACCCTGAAGCAGACCGGCTCCACCGTCCTCGTCACCGTCGTCCACGGCACGCTCCGCCACTACCTCGCGGCGCGCGCCGGACGGAACAACGTGTACCTGTGGACCGACAAGGCCGACACGTCCTTCACGGCCACCCGCTTCATCGCCCGCCTCAAGCCCGGCACCTTCCCGAACGAGGGACCGGACTCCTGGGTCGAGGGCGCCGACACCGTCATCGAGGCCGGGGACGTCTGGCGGCGCGCCGACGGACACACCCGCTCCAAGCACTACTCCGGCGTCCGCGTCATGGACTACGACCACATCGGGTACACCAACGGCTCGGTCGGGCTGTGGATGGTCCGCTCCAACCACGAGAAGGCCTCCGGCGGGCCGTTCTACCGCTCCCTGCTCCGCCACTCCAACGAACTCGGCGTCGGCCTGTACGAGATCCTCCACTACAACCAGTCCCAGACCGAGCCCATGCGCTTCGGCCTCCAGGGGCCGTACACGCTCGCCTTCACCGACGGCGGCACCCCCGACCCCGCCCTCTTCCCCGCGAACCACGACACGAGCTGGGTCGACGGCCTCGGCATCCCCGGCTGGGTCGGCGCCGCGGGCCGGGGGCGGGTCGCGGGCGTCGGCCTCCGGGGCATGGCGGCGGGGCACGCGTACACGGTGGGCTTCGCCAACGCCGACGCCCAGTACTGGGCCCGTGCCGCCGCCGGCACCGGCGCCTTCTCCTGCCGGGGGATGCTCCCCGGCACGTACACCCTCACCGTGTACAAGGGCGAACTCGCCGTCCACACCGGCACGGTGACCGTGACCGCCGGCGCCGCCACCGCCCTCCACACGATCACCCTCACCGGTGACCCGGGCACCGCGCCCGCGCTCTGGCGGATCGGCGACTGGGACGGCACCCCCGGCGCCTTCAAGAACGCCGCCCTCATGACGTACGCCCACCCCGCCGACGTCCGCGCCGCGCCCTGGACCGGGAACGTCGTCCTCGACGGCGGCGACGTGTCCGCCTCCTTCCCCTGCTACCTGTGGAAGGGCGTCAACGACGGCGTCCTCGTGTACTTCCGGCTCACCGCCGCCCAGGCCGCCGCCGCGCACACCCTGCGGATCGGGGTCACCACGGCCTTCCTCAACGGCCGCCCCCAGGTGACCGTCAACGACTGGGTCTCCGCCGCCCCCGCACCGCCCGCCCAGCCCTCGACGCGGTCGCTGACCACCGGCTCCTACCGGGGGAACAACCACACCTTCACGTACGTCGTCCCGGCGAGCGCCTGGAAGACCGACCCGAGCCAGTACAACGTGCTGAGGCTGAACGTCGTCAGCGGCTCCTCCGGCACCGGATTCCTCAGCCCGGGCACGGCGATCGACTGCGTCGACCTGCTGCCCTGACGCCTGTGCCCCGGCATTGACATCGGTCGTGCGTGAATCGTCATGATCTTGGTGTTGGTGCCGGTCAGGGGCGCGGTGACAGGCTGAACCCATGGACATCTTCAAGACGACACACGGTGCGGTACGGGGGTTCCGGGCGTCCGCCGGCGTCGTCGCCGTGCTCGGAATCCCCTATGCCGCACCGCCGTTCGGCGCCCTTCGGTTCCGGGAGCCCGCCCCGGCGGCCGACTGGACCGGCGTGCGCGACTGCACGGCCCACGGCCCGATCGCCCCGCAGTCGGCGGAACTGCCCGGCTCGCCCGCGTGGTCGCCGGGCGACGAGGACGTCCTCACCGTCAACGTCTGGACACCCGCCCCGGACGGCGGCGCCCTGCCCGTCCTGGTCTGGATCCACGGCGGCGCCTACACCTTCGGATCCTCCGCCCAGCCCGACTTCGACGGCGACGCGCTCGCCCGCGCCGGCCTGGTCGTGGTCACCCTCAACTACCGTCTCGGCTTCGAGGGTTTCGGTCACGTCCCCGGCGGCGGAGCCGACCACCCGGACAACCGGGGCCTGCTCGACCAGGTCGCGGCCCTGCGCTGGGTGCGCGAGAACATCGCCGCGTTCGGCGGCGACCCGGGAAACGTCACGGTCGCCGGCCAGTCCTCCGGGGCCGCCTCGGTCGCCTGCCTCATGGTGATGGACCGCGCCCGGGGCCTCTTCCACCGGGCCGTCGCCCACAGTCCCGCCAGCCCCTGCTACCCGCTCGACGTCGCCGCCGCGACCACCCGCGAGGTGGCCGCCGCCGCCGGCCGCCCCGCCACGCCCGAGGGCCTGGCCGCGGCGACTCCGCGGGACCTGGTGCTCGCCTCCGACCGGGTGGTCGACGCCTACCGGCGCGACCCCGACTCCGGGTCCCGGCACTACGACCCCTCGCTCTACGCCCCCGTCCTCGACGGCGACGTCCTGCCCGTCGACCCCCTCACCGGGATGGCCGCGGGACTGAGCCGGGGGATCGACCTGCTGGCCTGCCACACCACGGAGGAGTACTGGCTGCTCGACGCCGTCGGCAGCAGCGCCAAGATCACCACGGAGAAGCGACTCGACCGCTTCGCCGAGGACTTCGGCCTTCCCGACGGCCTGGTGGCCGGCTACCGAGCCGCGCTGCCCGACGCCCCGGTGTCCGACGTCCACCTCACCGCCTTCGGCGACCTCCTGTTCGTGGAGTACGCCCACCGGCTCGCCGAGGCCCACGCCCGGGCCGGCGGCCGGGCGTTCCTGGCGCGCTTCGACCGCCGGCGCACCGGCCCGCGGGGACCCGTCCGGGCCTGGCACTGCGCGGACATCCCCTTCGCCTTCGGCAACCTGGACAAGGAGGAGGTGGCCTTCCTCATCGGCGGCGCCCCCACCCCCGAGGACCACGGGCTCGCCCACCGCATGGTGGCCGCGTGGGCCGGCTTCGCCGCCACCGGAGACCCGGGCTGGCCGGCGGTCGACGACTCCGCCACCCACACCAGGACGTGGCGCACCGCCGACACCCCCGCTGCCGATGTCCGCACGGCCCCCCGCGCCCTGTGGGCCGAGGCCCGCTTTCCCCTCACGCGCCCGTGAGACGGAAACCACCGGACCCCGCGCGGGGGTCCGGTGGAGAGGTCCGTCAGGGGTGCCCCGTCAGGGGCAGGGCCGCCGGGGGACCCAGTCGCCGAGGTACGCCGCCGGGGTCGCGACGGCCGCCTCGGCCGCCGTGAGCAGGGGACGGTTCTCCGGGACGGTGATCCGGGCGCCCGGACCGGAGTTGCGGTACTCGGCGAAGCGCTGCGCCTGCCAGGGGAAGGCCTCGCGCATGTTCGCGTACGGGGCGACGGCGTCGACACCCGCGCCGAGGACGCTGTCCCGGACGACGAGGGACGGCCAGGCCGTGAGGTCGGAGCTCGGCACCCACGGCCGGGCCAGCTTGTAGAAGCCGTCCGGTGCCGAGCTGCTGACCCGGCAGCGGGTGGCGAGGTACCCGTAGGGGTTTCCCCGGGCCGTCGACGGGGCGAAGACGAAGCCGTGCGGCGCCGACGCCAGGTCCGGCCGCGGCAGCGTCCGGAAGTGGCAGTGCTCGAAGACGGCGGTGCCCCGGCCGAAGACGAAGTCGACGTCCCCCTCCACGTAACAGTGCGCGAAGTACTGGCGCGCGAAGGCCGAGAGGGACGCGGAGTCGGCGTACAGGGTGTCCTGGTGGCCGAGGAAGCGGCAGTGGAAGAACGCCGACCGGTCGCCGGTCACCTTGAGGGCGACCGCCTGGGTGCCCGGGTTCCCCGGCAGGTCGGTGCGGAGGAAGTCGTTGGCGAAGGTGACCCCCTGGGCGGTGAAGCCGTCCGCCTGGACGGTGCTGGTCGCGGAGCCCGAGGTGCCGTAGGTGCCGCCCTCCGGCCGGGGCGTCCCGGCGGCGTTGGCGTACACCACGACGACGTCCCGGGGGTCGCCGCTCGCGCCGATCCAGGTCATGCCGGTACGGGTGGGGCCGACGACGACCGTCTCCCGGTACGTGCCGGGGGCGATCACCAGGGTCCAGCCGGGGCCGTCCGCGGCGGTGACCGCCGCCTGGACCGAGGTGTGGTCGCCGAGGCCGCCGGGGTGCACGTACAGCGTCCGCCCGGTCAGCCGGCCGGCGGGCGAACCGAACCGGCCGAAGGGGCCGCCCGACGGCACGGCCGACGCGGGCGCGGCGGGCAGGGCCAGGGCGAGCGCGGCTCCGGCGGCGCCCAGGAGCAGGGAGCGGCGTCCTGGGACGGCTCCGGTGGGGTGCGGGGACATGCGCGGGTCCTCCTGGAGGGGTCGGGGCTAGGGCCTGTCTTTCGGACCAGGCCGGGCTCGCGGCGCCTGGCACGCACGCTCGCCGCGTTGTCGTCGGTCGCCAACGCTCCGCGTCGACTCCCTCCTCCGCCTTGCGATCGCACGCACCAGACGCCGCTCCCTGATCCGGCCTGATCCGAAAGACAGGCCCTAGCGGAGACGGCCGGCGCCCGCGCGGAGACCGACGAGCCAGGGCACGGCCCTCGGGTGGTCGACGCGGGTGCGCAGGACGGGCGTCCAGCCCGCGTCGGCCCGCAGCAGCTCCGCGGGGAACTGCTCGTTGTGGACGGCGAGGAGATCCGTCGGCGCGCCGTTGACGTAGTTGCCCGTGGTGGTGACGGGCGAGTCCTTCCACTTCTTCAGGATCTTCCCGGCGGGCACCCCCTCGGCGAGCGTGAACGCGTTCTTCTCCGCGACCAGCTGCGACTCCTGCCCGATGCCCAGGCTGTACGCGTACCCCGTGTCCGGCACCACGAAGTGGTTGTTGTACGCGTCGACCTGGCCGAACCGGACGCGGGGCGCCCGCTCGATCACGTTCTTGAAGAGGTTGTGGTGGAGGGTGACCCGCAGCTTCCCCCGGTCGGTGGCGCCCGCGCTGTCGCTGTTGCCGATCATCAGGGTCTTGTCGTGGTCGGTGAACACGTTCCAGGAGACCGTGACGAGGTCCGCGCCCCGCACGACGTCCAGTTCGCCGTCGTGCTGCTGGTACACCTCCCCGTAGTACGAGGGCAGCGAGCTGTCCGGGTGGGCGCCGTCGGTGAACGTGTTGTGGTCGATCCACACGTGGGTGGAGCCGTACACGACGAGGCTGTCGTACTCGGAGTTCCACGCCCCGGTCGCGCCGTCGGTCGGGTCCCACTGCGGGAAGCAGTCGAGCGGGCTCTCCAGGGTGAGGTTGCGGACCACCACGTTGTCGACGCCGGTGACCTGGAGGCTGGCGCCGGTGATCCCGGCGTGCCGGCCGACCCCGGTGATCGTGGTGTTCGCGGGCACCTTGGCCTTGATCGCCTCGCCCTGGGCGGTCGCCGACGCCGCCCGCAGGTCCTCCTGCGGGCCGCTGACCTCGGTCTCGTACCCCCAGACGGCCGGGTCGTAGTCGGCGAGGTAGCGGGCGAAGTCGTAGCCGGGGGCCTCGAAGGCGGCGCAGCCGGCGGCGGTCGCGTTCAGCGTGCCCACCACCTTGACGATCCTCGGCTCGGTGCCCGGCACGGCGAGCGCGGCCCGGAACTCCTCCCAGGTGGTGACGGTGAAGACCCGGGAGGCGTCGGCGGCGGCCCCGCCGGTGGTGCCGGTACCGGCCGACGCCCAGCCGTCACCGGCGGGCAGGGTCGCCCGGGCGGGATCGGCGCCGGACCGGTGACCGGCGTGCGCGCCGGCCACGGGGGCGGTGACCGTCAGGACGAGGGCGGTCGCGGCCACCACTCCCAGTTGCTTGCGTCGGTTCATGGACGGCTCTCCTCGGCATCGGGCCAGGTGATCAGGTCGGTGGGGATCTCGTCGTCCAGGCGGCGCGTCTCACGCGGCGCGAGGACATGGGTGCGGAGCAGCTCGGTGGCGACGAGCCGGGCCACCTCGATCGCGCCCGGCGGGTTGAAGTGGGTGTTGTCCTGCTCGGTCGCCGTCCAGTTGAAGTACGTCTTGGTGGCCTCGGGCCCGAGCCGCTGCCACAGGGCGAGCGACAGCGCCTCGAGGTCGAGGAGCGGCACGTCCGACTCCCGGGCGGTCTCCCGCATCGCCGCCGGGTAGGCGCCGTGCGTCCGCAGCGCGGTGCCGTCGGCGCCGAACTTCCGCCGCTCCACGGAGGTGGCGAGCACCGGGAGGGCGCCGCGGGAGCGCGCGCCCTCGACGAAGACCCGCAGGTTGTCCGGGTAGGTGGTCCACGGCTCGGTGTAGCGGGTGGGGTCGGCGACCTTCTGGTCGTTGTGGCCGAACTGGATCAGGAGCAGGTCGCCGGGGCGGATCGCCGTCAGGATCGCGTCGAGCCGTCCCTCGTCGAGGAAGCTCTTGGTGCTGCGTCCGTTGACGGCGTGGTTGGCGACCCGGACGCCCCGGTGGAGGAAGAAGGGGAGGGCCATGCCCCAGCCGGTCTCGGGTGCGGCGTCGGCGTACTTCTGGGCGGCCGTGGAGTCGCCCGCGATGAAGAGGGTGCGCATGGGGGGATGTCCTTGGGAACGGGCCGGGGACGCCCCGGCCAGGGCGAGCGCGAGGCCCGCCCCGGCCGTGACCACCGCGCGGCGGCCTACGCTCACTGCTTCTGCTGCAGCCACTCGGCCTGCGCCGTGTTCAGCTGCTCGGCCAGGTGGTCGAGGAAGGCCTTGGCCGTGGACGTGCCGAGCAGGACCTTCTGGAAGCCGGACTCGTTCTCGGTCTTGGAGATCGTGTTCCAGTCCGGCAGGTAGTACGGCAGCTCGACGATGGTGGCCTCGCCGCTGAACAGGACGTCGGCGCCCAGCTTGGTCGGCTCGGCCTCCTGGAGCCACGGGTCCTTGGCGGCGTCCGTGTTGGCGGGGATGGCGCCGGCCGACTTGTTCCACTTGCTGTTGGAGGCGTGCGAGGCCGCGAACTCGATGAACTTCCAGGCGGCGGCCTTGTTCTTGCTCGTGGAGAACAGGCCGAGGCCGTCGACCGGGTTGGAGACCTGCACCCGGGTGCCGTCGTCGAGGGTCGGGTTGGGGATGCCCCGGAACTTGTCCGTGCCGAGCGCCTTCACATGGTCCTGGTAGGAGCCCAGGTTGTGGTTCAGCATGCCGATCTCGCCGCTGTCCCACTGGGCGACCATCTTGGTGAAGTCGTTGTTGACGTCGGCGGCCGGAGTGGTCCTCTTGAACAGGCCGGCGTACTTCTCCAGGGCCGCCACGTTCTTCGGGTGGTTGACGGTGGTCTTGTCACCGTCCCAGAAGCTGGTGATGCCGCTCTGGCCGTACATGGCGTCCAGGGCCTGCGCGATCGAGCCCGCGCCGCCGCGGATCGTGTAGCCGAACTTGTTCTTGTCGGTGTCGGTCAGCTTCTCGGCCGCCGCGTAGAACTTCGACCAGGTGGTGGGCTCCGGCAGCCCCGCCGCCTTGAACAGGTCGGTGCGGTAGTAGAGGACGCCGTTGCTGGCGGAGGTGGGGACGGTGAACAGCTTGTCCTGGCCGCCCGCCGCCGTGACGCTCCTGACCATGGCGTTGTTCAGCTTGCCCTTGAGGGAGCTGCCCTCGACGCGGGCGTCGAGCGGCTCCAGGGCGTTCTGCGCGGCGATCCCGGCGAGCATCGCCGCGCCGACGCCGCCCACGTCCGGCAGGCCGCCGCCCTGGATCGCGGTGTCGTACTTGGACTGGACCTCCTTGGAGGCGATCCCGACGTACTCGACGTCGATGTCGGGGTTCGCCTTCTCGAAGTCCGCGATGATCTCCTTCCAGACGTCGGTGCGGACACCGCCGTTGTTGTCCCAGAAGGTGATCTTTCCCTTGCCCGATCCCTCGGTGCCCTTGTCACCGCCCGCGCCGCTGCCGTCGTCACCGCAGGCGGTGGCGGTCAGGGCGAGGACGCCGGACAGGGCGAGGGCGAGGGCGGCTCTGCGCCGTCCGCCGGGGAAGATGGTCATCGTCGGCTCTCTTCTCTCGGGGTGTTGCGGGGGACTTGCGGGGATGGGACGTGGGGGAGTGCGGGGGCGTCGGGGACGCCCGGGGGAGGAACCGTTCAGGCGGGGGTGACGCGGAACGCGGAGAACACGGCCGTCCCGGCGTGTTCCGCGTCCTCGGGCGCCCCGGCGAACAGGCCGAGGAGCGCGCCGACCCAGCGCCAGGGCGTGGCGGCGAACTCGGGTCCCAACGGGACCGGCCCCTCACCGTCGTCGGAGGAGTACGAGAAGCGGCAGCGGGCGTCCGCCGTGACCTCGATCCGCAGGCGGACCCGGTCCCCGGACACGGGCCGGGAGCGGGCCGCGTCCCGTTCCGCGTCGGCGTTGGCCGGCGCGAAGCGGTGCACCAGCCGGACCGTGCCGTCAAGGGCGCGTTCCAGACCGATCCACGCGTACGCGTCGCCGAGGACGACGAGCCCCGCGCGGGACCCGGCCGCCGCGGAGTCGAGCCGCAGCCCGACCTCGACCACGAGGGCCCCGGCGGGCAGCCGCTGGGTGAGCACGTGCGGCACGCCCCGCAGGTCGTCGAGGCGGTCCGTCCGCACACAGCCGAGGCGCAGGCCGTCGCCCGTGTGCTGGCTGGCCCAGCCCTCGCCCGGATTGGCCGTCCACTGCCACTGGCGGCCGAACCGCCCGCCGGGGAAGGTGTCGTCCACGGCCGGCCGCGCGGGCGGCTGCTCCGGCAGGTCGGGCTTGCGGTGGACCCGGACGGGGGCGCCGTCGTCGCCGAGCACCGGCCAGCCGTCCGCGTCCCAGCGCATCGGCTGGAGGTGCACGATCCTGCCGTGCGCGCCGGACTGCTGGAAGTGCAGGAACCAGTCCTCGCCGTGCTGGGTGCGCGTCCAGCCGCCCTGGTGCGGGCCGTTGACGTCGGTGTCGCCCTGCGCGAGGACGATCCGCTCCTCGTACGGGCCGAGGAAGGACCGCGACCGGAACGCGCCCTGCCAGCCGGTGGCCACCCCGCCCGCCGGGGCGAGGATCCAGAACCAGCCGTCGTGCCGGTAGAGCTTCGGGCCCTCCAGGGTGAACCAGCCGGGGATCAGGTCGGCGTCGACGAGGACCCGGCCCTCGTCGAGGACCTTCGTGCCGTCCGGGCTCATCCGGTGCCCGAGGAGCCGGTTGTTGAAGCCGGCGCGGGACTTGGCGAAGGCGTGCACGAGGTACGCCTCGCCCGACTCCTCGTCCCACAGGGGGCAGGCGTCGATCAGCCCCAGGCCCGCCTTCACCAGGTGCGGTGACGTCCACGGGCCGCGTACGGAAGGGGCGTTGACCTGGAAGATCCCGTGGTCCGGGTCGCCCCAGAAGATCCAGAACCGTCCGTCGTGGTGCCGCAGCGAGGGCGCCCACACCCCCCGGTCGTGGCGGGGCTCCGTGAACGCGGCGGCCGGTTCGAGCCGTTCCAGGGCGTGGCCGACGAGCGTCCAGTTGACCAGGTCCCTGGAGTGGAGCAGCGGCAGACCGGGGGCGCGGCCGAAGCTGGACGCGGTCAGGTAGTAGTCCTCGCCGGCCCGCAGGACGTCCGGGTCGGACCAGTCGGCCGCCAGGACCGGATTGCGGTACGTACCGTCGCCCAGGTCACCGGTGACGGTCGCGGGACTCACGACGCCACCGCTTTGCGGACCAGGGCCGCGGCCCCGTCCCGGTCGAGGCGGCCGTCGGCGACGACGGTCACCACTCGCCGTACGAAGGTCTCCCCGTCCGCCACCGCGAGCCGTTCGCCGTGGGCGAGGGACGAGCCGACCCCCGGGTACTCGGCGGCGCGGACGAACCACGGGTCCTCCCGGGTCCGCGCGGTCGCCCCGGCGAAGACCAGGGTCCAGCCCTCGCCCGCGAGCGCCACCCAGTCGGAGCGGACCCCGTGCACCGCGTCCTCGCCGTCGGCTTCCGCCCCGAACACCACCGGAGCCGTCGCCTCCTTCGGCGCGCGCCAGAAGAAGCCGCCGTACGCGGCGCCCGGCCGGCCGTTCGTCGCGGGACTGCCGACCGACAGGTCGTGCCCGGACACGTTGGTGAGGGAGAAGGTGAGGTCGAGCGCCCAGGCGGAGTCGGTGAGCGCGGTGGCCGCCACCGTCCGATGCTCACGGAGCAGCCGCTCGCCGCCGGCCGTCCAGCTCAGCTCCTCCACGAAGCCGTCCGGGTCGCACAGCTTGAACCCGTCGTGCCGCTGCACGCCGTGGTTGTCGAGCTCGACCGAACCGCGGCCGCGGACGAAGGTGCGCCCGCCCCAGAAGTTGTGGCCCGCGACGTCGGGCACGGCCACGCCCGCCCCCAGGTGGTGCGGGTGGTCCTCGGGCAGCGTCTCGGTCACCGGCCGCCCGCCGAGGGTGGTGACGGGGTGGAGGTACGGCCGGGGGGAGTGGTCGGTGGCGAGGCCGGGCCGGGTGACGTACCGGGCGACCGGGCGGCCCGCGCAGCGCAGCACGGTCGGGGGCTCGGGGGTCATCGGACCTCCGCCCGGGCCTGCGGCGCCCAGGCGGCGCCGAGTTCGGAGAACAGCCTGAGCCCGTCGGCGCCGGCGTCCACCAGGGCGTCGACGCCGTCGACGACCCGGCGCGGCGCGCTCTCGCCCGGTTCGGTGTGCCAGTGCGCGGCGGGGATCTCCACCGGGTCGGGAGCCGTCCGTACCGCCTCGACGACCCGCATGAACGCGCCGGTCTCCGCCGGCGGCACCCACAGCGGCTCGCCGTCGGTGACGTGCGCGACGAGGTTCTCCAGGAGGTCGGTGCGCCCGTACTCGGTCTCCACGGGACCGTGCCCGGCGCGCTGCACGAGGACCCGGTCCTGCCGGTACCAGAAGGTGATCCGGCCCTGGCTGCCGTGGACGATCACGTACGGCTCCGACGACTTCCCGGCGCACAGCGTCGCGGCGACGGTGACCTGGGTGCCGGCGGAGGTCACGACCCGTACCGCCGACGTGTCGTCGGACTCGATGGCGTTCGCGTGCAGCAGTTCGGTCTCGATGTGCAGGACGTCCTCGGCCCGGGTGGAGCCGGACAGCGCGAGCGCCGTGGCGACGGCGTGCGCCAGGGGGTTGGTGAGCGCCCCGTCGACGACGTCGACCCCGCCGAGCCGCCGGTGCCCCGCCCAGGGGGCGCGCCGGAAGTAGGCCTCGTCGCGAACCCAGGCACCGGCCCCGCCGACGCCGAGGAGTTCGCCGATCGCGCCCTCCTCGACCAGCCGGCGGATCGCGGGCACGGCGTGCGAGCCGAGCGACTGGAAGCCGATCTGGCAGGCCACCCCGGCCGCCTCGACGCCGTCGGCCATCCTGCGGAACTCCGAGAAGGAGGGGGCGGGCGGCTTCTCCAGGAGGATGTGCGCCCCGTGCCGGGCCGCGGCGAGGGTCATGTCGGTGTGGGTCTGGATGGGGGTGCTGAGCACGGCGATCCGGGCGCCGGTCGAGGCGAGCAGCGCCTCGAAGTCGGCGGACTGCTCCGGGTCGCCGATGCCGTCGAGCTCGGCCGCGTCGAGGGGGCGCAGCTCGCAGATCCCGGCGAGCCGGACGAGCCCGCGCTCCTCGAGGCGGCGGATGTTGAGGAGGTGGCTGCGGCCGTGGCCGCGGGCGCCCGCGAGGACGACGGGCAGCGGGGTGCGTGCGGTGTTCATGTCTTCCTTGTCCACGTGGTCGCGGCTCATCCCTTCACCGCCCCGGCGCTGAAGCCTGTGACCAGCCACTTCTGGATGAAGCCGAAGACGATGACGACGGGGACGGCGGCGATGACGCCGCCCGCGGCGAGCGCCCCGAGGTCGACGCTGTCGGCGCCCATGAGGGTGTTCAGACCGACCGGGATCGTCTGCTTGTGCTGGCTGCTGAGGAACATCAGGGCGAAGAGGAAGTGGTTCCAGGCGTGCACGAAGGCGAAGGAGCCGACGGCGACGAGACCGGGCCTGAGCAGCGGGAGGACGACGATCCGGAAGGCGCTGAAGCGGTTGCAGCCGTCGACCCAGGCGGCCTCCTCCAGGGAGTACGGCACGTTCCTGATGAAGCCGCTGATGAGGATCATCGACAGCGGGAGCTGGAAGACGGTCTCGGCGATGATGACGCTGCCGAGGGAGTTGATCATCCGCAGCTCGGCGAAGATCTGGAACAGCGGGACGAGGAGCAGGGCGCCCGGCACGAACTGGGAGCAGAGCAGGGCCAGCATGAAGCCCTTCTTGATCCGGAAGTCGAAGCGGGCGAGCGCGTATCCGCCGGCGAGGGCGACGACGGTGGTCATCACCAGGACCGCGACCCCGATGAGGAGGCTGTTCTGGAAGAAGACCCCGAAGCTGCGCTCGTTCCACACCTTCTCGAAGTGCGCGGTCGTCATCGGCCAGGGCAGGAGCGAGGTGGAGCCGGCGGGCCGTACGGCGAACAGCAGGATCCAGTAGAAGGGGATCAGGGTGAAGAGGAGGTAGATCCCGAGGGGCAGGTAGATCTGCCAGCGGGGCACCTCGTCCCAGGCCCGGTGCCTGGAGCGGGCGGGGGAGGGCGGGGTCCGGTCGGGCGGCGGTGCCGCCTGCGCGGCCTGCGGGGCCGGGGCCGGGCTGAGGATGGACTCGGCTGTCACTTGCCGTCGCCTCCGAACTTGCTCAGGCGCAGATAGATCACGGAGCAGAAGAGAAGGATCACGAACGCCACCGTGGTGAGGGCGGAGGCGTATCCGAAGTTGTGGGCCTCGACGCTGGTCTCGGCGATGTAGAGCGGCAGCGTGGTCGTCACGCCCGCGGGGCCGCCGCCGGTCAGCGTGTACAGCAGGTCGACGTTGTTGAACTCCCAGACCGCGCGCAGCAGCGTGGAGAGGACGATCGCGTCCCGGATGTGGGGGAGCGTGATGTGGACGAACTGGCGTATCCGGCCTGCCCCGTCGACCTCGGCCGCCTCGTACAGGTCCTTCGGTACGGACTGGAGGTCGGCGAGGATCAGGATGGCGAAGAAGGGCACCCCGCGCCAGAGGTCGGCGACGATCGCCGCGGGGAACACGGTGGCGGTGTCGGAGAGCCAGGACGTGCCGTACGTGCCGACGCCCATGTCCGCCAGGTAACGGCTGATGCCGGTCTGGGAGTTGTAGAGCAGCACCCAGATCGCGGAGGTGAGCACGCCCGAGACGGCCCAGGGGGAGAAGACCAGGGCCCGGCCGAGGGCACGGCCGACGAAGGTCTGGTTCACGATGAGGGCGAGCGCGAGACCGAAGAGCAGTTGGAGCGTCACCTCGACGACGACCCACTTGAGGCTGAAGGTCAGCGTCCCCCAGAAGTGCGGGTCCTCGGTGAAGATCCGGGTGAAGTTCTCCAGGCCGGCGAAGCCGTTCCGCCAGGGCTTCGTGGGGTTGTAGTGCTGGAGGCTGTAGTAGAAGACGCTGAGCACCGGGTAGGCGATGAAGCCCAGCATCAGCAGTCCGGCGGGGGCGATGAGCAGGTACGGCAGTCGGCGGGGGGTCGCTCCCGTGCGGCGGCGTCCCCGTGCCGTGACGGCTTGGGGCGGTGGGGTCACAGCTGAGGCCATGACGGCGGCTCCGTTCTCGGTGAAGCGCTTCGCGAACGTCGTTCGAGATTTCGGACAAGGTGGAGCGGGTGGAGCTGATGGGGCTTCCGGCTCGGGCCGGCGGGCTTCCGGGGCGGGTCTCAGCCCGCGTACGGATCGGGGGTGGCTCCCGGCCGGGACAGGAACTCGAAGTCGCAGCCGGTGTCGGCCTGGGAGATCTGCTCCATGTAGAGCGCGCCGTAGCCGCGCTCGTACCGGGCCGGCGGCGGCGTCCACGCGGACCGCCGGGCGTCCAGCTCCTCGTCCGTGACGTGCAGGTGGAGGGAGCGCGCCGCGACGTCGAGGGTGATCGTATCGCCCGTACGGACGAGGGCAAGGGGTCCGCCGACATGGGACTCGGGCGCCACGTGCAGCACACAGGCCCCGTAGCTCGTCCCGCTCATCCGGGCGTCGGAGATCCGCACCATGTCCCGGACGCCCTGCTCCAGGAGGTACCGGGGGATGGGCAGCATGCCGTACTCCGGCATCCCGGGACCGCCCTTGGGGCCCGCGCCGCGCAGCACGAGCACGTGCTCGGCGGTGATGCCGAGCGCCGGATCGTCGATCGTCCGCTGCATCGAGCGGTAGTCGTCGAAGACGACCGCGGGACCGGTGTGCTCGAGCAGGTGGGGCTCGGCCGCGATGTGCTTGATGACCGCCCCGTCCGGGCAGAGGTTGCCGCGCAGCACCGCCACCCCGCCCTCGGCGGCCAGCGGCCTCGACCGGACGCGGATCACCTCGTCGTCGTGCACGAGGGCGCCGTCGAGCTGTTCCCGCAGGGTGGCGTGCGAGACGGTGGGCCGGTCCAGGTGCAGCACGTCGGTGAGCCGGGAGAGGAAGCCCGTCATCCCGCCGGCGAAGTGGAAGTCCTCCATCAGGTACTGCCCGCCCGGCCGCAGGTTCGCGAGGACGGGGACCGTCCGCGCGATCCGGTCGAAGTCGTCGAGCGTCAGTTTCACCCCCGAGCGCCCCGCCATCGCGATCAGATGGATGACCGCGTTGGTCGAACCGCCGAGCGCGAGCACCGCGGCGACCGCGTCCTCGTACGCCTCCCGGGTGAGGAGCCGCGAGAGCCGCAGGTCCTGCCGTACGAGCTCCACGATCCGCAGCCCCGACGCGGCGGCCATCCGGTCGTGACCCGAGTCCACCGCCGGCACCGAGGAGGCACCCGGCACGGTCACGCCCAGGGTCTCGGCGGCGGCGGTCAGCGTGGACGCCGTGCCCATCGTCATGCAGTGGCCGGGGGAGCGGGCGAGACCGCTCTCCAGCTCCGCCATCTCGCAGTCGCCGATGAGACCGGCCCGCTTCTCGTCCCAGTACTTCCACATGTCCGTACCGGAGCCCAGGGTCTCGCCCCGCCAGTGGCCCGGCAGCATCGGTCCCGCCGGCACGAAGACCGCCGGCAGGTCGACCGAGGCCGCGCCCATCAGGAGCGCCGGGGTCGTCTTGTCGCAGCCGCCCATGAGCACCGCGCCGTCCACCGGGTACGAGCGCAGCAGCTCCTCGGTCTCCAGGGCGAGGAGGTTGCGGTAGAGCATCGGCGTCGGCTTCTGGAAGGTCTCCGAGAGGGTGGAGACCGGGAACTCGAGCGGGAAGCCGCCGGCCTGCCACACCCCCCGCTTCACGGCCTGCGCGCGGTCGCGCAGGTGGACGTGGCAGGGGTTGATGTCGGACCAGGTGTTGAGGATCGCGATGACCGGCTTGCCGAGGTGCTCCTCGGGCAGGTAGCCGAGCTGCCGGGTGCGGGCCCGGTGGCTGAACGAGCGCAGCCCGTCCGTGCCGTACCACTGGTGGCTGCGGAGCTCCTCGGGCCGCCGTCCGGTGGCGGTGTCGGAGCCGGTCCCGCTCATGCCGACCAGCCGGCGGCTATCGCGGCGACCTCGGCCCGCTCGTTCTCCGGGAGTTCCCGGCTCGGGGGGCGGACCGCGCGGCGGCAGAGGCCGAGGGAGGCGAGGGCCTCCTTGACCACGGTCACGTTGTCGGCGCTGCCGTTCGCCGCGCGCAGCTCCTCGAAGCGGCGGATCCGCTCCCACACCTTCATGGCGGCCGGGTAGTCGCCGGCCCGCAGGGCGCCCAGCATCTCCAGGGAGACCGCGGGGGAGACGTTGACGAGACCGGAGGTGAAGCCGGTGGCGCCGCTCGCGAAGTAGGCGGGGGCGTACGGCTCGGCGAGGCCCGCCACCCACACGAACCGGTCGATGCCCGCGTCCCGGGCGAAGCCGGCGAACCGGGCCGCGTCGGGGACCGCGTACTTCACGCCGATGACGTTGGGGCAGGCGGCGCCGAGCTCGGCGAGCCGGGCTCCGCTCAGCAGCGGGTTGCGGATGTAGGGGACGACACCGAGCTCCGGGACGGCCTCGGCGATGGCCCGGTGGTAGTCGACCCAGCCGCTCTCGGAGACGTACGGGTGGACGGGCTGGTGGACCATCAGCATCTGGGCGCCGGTGGCACGGGCGTGCCGGGCGGCCTCGACCGCCGTCGGCACGTCGTGGCCGACGCCGACCAGGATCGCGGCCCGGTCGCCGGCCTCCTCGACGGTCACCTCGGTCAGGGAGCGGCGCTCCTCGGGGGTGAGGGCGTAGAACTCCCCGGTGTTGCCGTTCGGGGTGAGGGTGCGCACCCCGCCGTCGAGGAGCCGGTGCAGCAGCGCCCGGTAGGTGGCGGTGTCCACGGAGCCGTCCTCGGCGAACGGGGTGACCGGGATGGCCACGACGTCGGCGAGGGCGTCCCTCAGGGTCTCGAATTCCATGCTCACGTGCTGCCCGCTCATTCGCTGTCCAGGGGGGTGTGGGGGAAGGCGCGCTCGACGAACGAGGCGATGTGGTCGTGTACGGCCCGGCCCGCCCCGTCGACGTCGCCCGCGACGGCCAGCCGCAGGATCTGCTCGTGCTCCGCCGCCTCGCGCTCCCAGGAGGGGACGGCGGCCCAGGCGACCGTGGAGACGAGCGCGGCCTGGTCGCGGACCTCGTCGAGCATCCGGCCGAGCAGCGGGTTGCCGCAGGGCAGGTAGAGCGCGCGGTGGAAGTCCCGGTTGGCGAGGGACCGTTCGGCGGGGTCCTCGGCCGCGGCGGCCCGGTGCAGGGCCTCGTCGGCCGCGTCGAGCGGGGCGCGGGAGGCGACGGCGCGGCGGACCGCCTCGGGTTCGAGGAGCAGCCGTACGTCGTAGACGGCGCGGGCCATGTCCGCGTCGACCATCCGGACCGTGACGCCCTTGTACTGGCTCATCTCCACGAGTCCGCTGCCCGCGAGGGTCTTGAGCGCCTCGCGGACGGGGGTCTTCGACACCCCGAAGCGGGCGGCGAGTTCGGTCTCCACGAGCGCCTGGCCGGGTCTGAGCCCTCCGGTGAGGATGTCGTGCTTGATCGCTTCGAGGACGTACTGGGTGCGGGAGGGGATGGGACTGGGGGCGAAGGACATGGCGCGCTCTCAGATCTCATGTATCGCGTCTCATATATGACGTACGAAGTGCAACGGGCATGAAGCTATGGGGGCGTTCGTGTTTCGTCAATGCTTCGCGCAAGCGTTTTCTACGAGGGGCACCTGCGGTTTTCGCGAGGAGCTCCTGTGGTGTCCGCGAGGGGCTCCTGCGGCGCGGGTCTGGTTCGCCGTTTTGTTTTCTGGGATAACTATTCGGGGCCCCTGCCGCCCCTCCCACCCCATCCCCAAGGACCAGCATGAAGTTCACCGACGGCTTCTGGCTGATGCGCGAGGGTGTCCACGCCTCGTACGCCACCGAAGTCCGCGACCTGCGCCCGGAAGCCGACCGCTTCACCGCCCACGCCTCCGTCAGACGGGTCGAGACCCGCGGCGACACGCTGAACTCGGCCCTCCTGACCGTCGAGTGCCACGCCCCCGCCGAGGGCGTCATCGGCGTCCGCGTCACCCACCACGCCGGCACGGTCCGCCGGGGCCCCGACTTCGCCCTCGACGGCTCCGGAACCGGCGCGGGCACGGTCCGCACCGAAGGACCCGTCGTCGAGCTGACCTCCGGGCCGCTGCGCCTCCGCCTCGACCGCTCCGCACCCTGGACCCTGGAGTTCCAGGACACCGACGGCCGTACGCTCACCGAGGCCGGCCGCAAGGGCACCGCCTTCGTCACCACCCCCGACGGCGCCCACCACATGGCCGTCCAGCTCGCGCTCGGCGTCGGCGAGCAGATCTACGGCCTCGGCGAGCGCTTCACCCCCTTCGTGAAGAACGGCCAGAGCGTCGACATCTGGCAGGCCGACGGCGGCACCAGCAGCGAACAGGCCTACAAGAACATCCCGTTCTACCTCTCCTCGCGCGGCTACGGCGTCTTCGTCAACCACCCCGGCCGCGTCTCCTTCGAGGTCGGATCCGAGGCCGTCGGCCAGGTCCAGTTCAGCGTCGAGGACCAGACCCTGGAGTACCTCGTCGTCGCGGGACCCACCCCCAAGGAGGTGCTCGCCCGCTACACCGCGCTCACCGGCCGCCCCGCCCTGCCCCCGCCGTGGTCCTTCGGCCTCTGGCTGACCACCTCCTTCACCACCCGCTACGACGAGGCCACCGTCACCTCCTTCGTCGACGGCATGGCGGAACGGGACATCCCGCTCTCCGTCTTCCACTTCGACTGCTTCTGGATGCGCGAGTACCAGTGGTCCGACTTCCGCTGGGACCCGGAGACCTTCCCCGACCCCGAGGGCATGCTGACCCGGCTCAAGGCCCGGGGCCTGCGCGTCGGGATGTGGATCAACCCGTACATCGCCCAGAAGTCGGAGCTCTTCGCGGAGGCCGCGGCCCGCGGCCTGCTGGTCCGCCGGCCCAACGGCGACGTGTGGCAGTGGGACCTGTGGCAGCCCGGCATGGCCCTCGTCGACTTCACGAACCCCGAGGCCAGGACCTGGTTCCAGGACAAGCTGCGGCCCCTGCTCGCACAGGGCGTCGACTGCTTCAAGACCGACTTCGGCGAGCGCGTCCCCACCGACGTCGTCTGGCACGACGGCTCCGACCCCGAGCGCATGCACAACTACTACGCCCAGCTCTACAACCGGACCGTCTTCGACCTCCTGGAGAAGGAACGCGGCACCGGCGAGGCCGTCCTCTTCGCCCGCTCCGCCACCGCCGGCGGCCAGCAGTTCCCCGTCCACTGGGGCGGCGACTGCTGGGCCTCCTTCGAGGCCATGGCCGAGTCGCTGCGCGGCGGCCTCTCGCTCTCCCTGAGCGGCTTCGGGTTCTGGAGCCACGACATCGGCGGCTTCGAGGGCACGCCCGAGCCCGAGGTCTTCACCCGCTGGCTCGCCTTCGGGCTGCTCTCCTCGCACAGCAGGCTGCACGGCAGCGACTCGTACCGGGTGCCGTGGGAGTTCGGCGAGGCGGCCGTCGAGGTCGCCCGGCGCTTCACCCGGCTCAAGCACCGCCTCATGCCGTACCTGTACGGGGCGGCCGCCGAGGCCCACGCGACCGGCGTCCCCGTGATGCGGCCCATGCTCCTGGAGTTCCCCGACGACCCGGCCTGCCGGACCCTGGACCGGCAGTACATGCTCGGCCCCGACCTGCTCGTCGCCCCCGTCCTCACGCCGGGCGGCGAGGCCGAGGTGTACGTCCCGGAGGGGGAGTGGACCCACCTCCTCACCGGCGAGACGGTGACCGGCCCCCGCTGGCGCCACGAGACCCACGGCCTCGACAGCCTCCCCCTGTACGTCCGCCCCGGCGCGGTCCTCCCGCTGGGCGCCGACGACTCCCGCCCGGACGGCGACTGGCCCGACGGCCTCACACTGCTGGTGGCCCCGGGCGGCGCGCCCGGCACGACGACCACGGTCACGGTCCCGGACCACGGCGGCGCCCCGGCGGCCGTGTACGAGGTCACCCGCACACCGGAAGGCCCCCGGGCGTCGGTGGGGGGAACGGAACTGCCTTACACGGTAAGCGTCCTGGGGCCGGGAGGCCTTGGTGGATGAGGCGGGCGCGCCACCGGACGGATCACGGTCCGATCCGCCCGTAGGGTCGGGGACATGACGAACACGGGGACGACACGAGGTCCCGAACAGCGCAAGAAGGACGTCCTCGGGCGCCTGGCGGAAGAGGTGGACATCTGGGTGTCCTCGGCGGCCGCCGACGGGACGCCGTACCTCGTACCGCTGGCCTTCCACTGGGACGGCGCGGACATCTGGCTCTGCACCCGCCTCACCAACCCCACCGGGCGCAACCTCAGCACCGGAGGACGGACCCGGCTCGCGCTCGGACACACCCGGGACGTGGTGCTGCTCGACGGGACGGTGACGACCCTGCCCGTCGAGGACGTGCCGACGGCGGCGATCGAGGGGTTCGCCGCCAAGTGCGGCTGGGACCCGCGCGTTTCGGGCCCCGCGTACGTCTGGTTCCGGGCCCGTCCGACCGCCGTGGAGGCATGGCACGAGGAGCCCGAACTCGCCGGCCGCCACCTCATGCGGGACGGCGCCTGGGTGGTCTGAGCCCGGTTCCCCGGGGAGGCGTGACCGGAGCCCGGCACCGAAAGATCCGGTGCCGGGCTCCCGGGGTCGGTTCCGCCGGCCCCTCGGCCGGTGAGACCGACGCGCGGGTCCACGACGAACGGGACCCGGGGAAGCGCCGTACTACCCGGGCCCCGGCAGGTCCCGCCCGGGACGAGTGGTGGCTGTCGGTGTCACGGTCGTTCTGTCGCGGTCATGTGACGTCCGCCGGGTTCCTCAGGACCTCGATCACGCTCGCGTAGCTGTCGGAGCCGTGGCCTGCGGCCCGGGTCCGTTCCATGGTGGCTTTGAGGAGTTCGGGCAGGGCGTTGTCGATGCCGCGGGCCGCCGCGGCGTGGATGAGATGGTCGACGGCCGCGATCTGCACGTCGACGGTGGCGTCGTCGCCCGGGTAACGGCCGGCGTCCACCTGGGGCGCGTAGGTGGTCAGGAAGCCGGTCACGGCGGTCAGCCAGCGGATCGCGACAGGGGTGAAGGCCGTGGCCCGGATCTTCTCCGCGCCGACCAGCGCGGTGCCGTGCAGCCAGCCGGTCATGGTGGACCACATCAGGCCGAGCAGGGCGGCGTCGTAGAGGGAGGCCAGGCCCGGGTCGGTGCCCAGGTACAGGGGATCGCCTAGGGCCCCCAAGGTCGGACGAAGGGCCTCGAAGACGGCGTGGGAACCGCTGTAGAGGAACATCGTCTCGGGGTTGCCGACTCCCGGCGGGGTGGTCAGGATCGCGCCGTCGAGGTAGTCGGCGGCGTGCGACCGGGCCCACGCGGCGGTCTCGTCGGCCTGCTCGGGGGAACCGGAGGTGAGGTTGACCAGGACCTTGCCCGCGAGGGACCCGGCGACGGGGTCGAGTACGGCGCGCAGCACCTCGTAGTCCAGTACGCAGGCGATGGTCACGGGACTCGCCGCGATCGCCTCCTCGGGTGTCGCGGCCGGCCGGGCACCCCGGTCGACCAGCGGCTGGGCCTTGTGCGCCGAGCGGTTCCACACGGTGGTCTCGTGGCCCCGCTCCAGCAGTACGGCGGCCAGCGCCGAGCCCATCGATCCCAACCCCATGACGGTTACTGGCGAATGATCAGAAGACATGCCACAACTCCCTGTTCGTCCGCCTGCGGCGGCCGGTCACGTAAGGACCAAGATCGCAGCGCGCGGTGGCCGGGAACAGTGACACCGGTGACGGCGACCACCAAATTCCTGCCGTACCCTTCGGGGCATGAATCCTGGCTCCGTCGCCTTGGTCGTGACCGAGGACATCGGATTCCCCTCATGGGATCTGTACGAGTTGAGCATCCCCTGCACCGTCTTCGGGAAGCCGCAGCCCGACCTGGCCGACCCCTGGTACGACCTGCGGCTGTGCAGTACGGGAGAGCGGCAGCAGGACGACTCCCCGTCCGGGGCCGGCCTGTCACTGCGGACCCGCTACGGGCTCGACGACCTCGTCGGCGCCGACACGGTCATCGTGCCCTCGGTGCCCGACCCCTGTGTCGACGAGGGCAGGCCGCTGCCGCGGGAACTGATCACGGCCCTGCGCGACGCCCACGAAGCGGGCGCCCGCATGGTCTCCCTGTGCACCGGCGCCTTCGCACTCGCCGAGGCGGGTCTGCTCGACGGACGACGCGCCACCGCCCATTGGATGCACACCGCCCAACTGGCCGAGCGCTACCCGAAGGTGCAGGTCGACGACTCGGTGCTGTACGTGGACGACGGCGATGTGCTCACCAGCGCCGGGCTGACCGCCGGACTCGACCTCTGTCTCCATCTGGTACGCCGTGACCTGGGCGCGCACGTCGCCAATCAACTGGCCCGCCGGATGGTGGTGCCCGCCCACCGGCCCGGCGGACAGGCGCAGTTCATCGACCTGTCCGTGCCCACCACCGACGACGGGAGCCTGGGGCCCGTACTGGACTGGGCCCGTACACACCTGGACCGACCCCTGACGGTCGAGGACCTGGCGCAGCGCGCGGCGATGAGCCCGCGGACCTTCTACCGACGGCTCCAGGCGGCCACCGGGACGACTCCACTTCAGTGGATCCTCAACCAGCGCCTGGGACGGGCGCAGAGCCTGCTGGAATCGACGGACCTGCCGATCGAGAAGGTCGGGGAACTGAGCGGCCTCGGCACGGCGAACAACCTCCGCCACCACTTCCTCAAACAGGTCGGGGTGTCGCCGAGCAGCTACCGACGGGCCTTCCCCCGGACGATGCCCGAGCCATCCCCCTGAGGCCGGGACGAGCCGTCAGCCACTGCCTTCCTCTGCGCATCCACCGTCCATGCGGCGCGCGGGCATGGCCCCGGAGTCCTGGCTCGGACACCAGCCGCAAACCAGCGGGGTGTGATCATGGGCTCGCCGCCGTGGTGGCCTGCTCGTCGTGCTCTCGCAGCATCCGCATGACCGTGGCGGGTGAGGGACGCCGGCCCTTCTTCGTACCGGTGGTGACGACGAGCCGCTTGGCGATGTCGCGCAGACTCCTCTCCTGGTCACGCAGGTGAAGGGCCATGGACAGCATGTCTTCGTCGGTGACGCCCGCGCCGCCGATGGTCTGCCGCGCTTGCGGGCGGACTCGTGGCCTTCGAGGGGGCGGTCACGGATGTACTCGCGCTCCATGCCGGACATGGCCGCGAGCACGGTGAACACGATGCCGGGGGAATCGTGCGATCCCTTCAGCTCCCCGGTCAGGAACTCCAGCCCGACATCGCCGGCCTTCAGCCCCTCGGCGAGCATGGCAAGCTCGATGCCGCGTCCGGGCCGCTCCACAGGCCTTGCAAGGTCATTCTGATCCGGGACCGGGACCGCTCGCCGGTGGCTCGGGCAGCCAGTCGCGGGTCGGGTCGTACTCCAGCCATCGGCTTCGCCCTGCTTCCTCGGCGCAGGCGGCGGCGAGGCCGTTCAGGCCCGGGTGCCCGTTGCCGGTGCGCCAGAGCAGCGACCAGGCGTACAGCGGCGTGGGATCGACCAGGGGGACGGAGCGCAATCCGGTGACCTCCGGCAGCGGCACATCGGCAGGAAGCAGCGAGAAGCGTCGCGGGTCCTGCGCCACCTCGGCGAGGAAATGGGAGAGCCCCAGGTTGACGCTCGTGGCTGTGCTCCGGATGCCGAATCGGTCGGCGAACCGATGGAGGAAGTCGAGCCGGTGCAACGCGCCGGGTGCCCACAGCACGCTGTCGCGCAACTGGTCCGGCCGCAGTGCCGGTTCGGCTGCGAGCGGATGGTCCGCGCTCAGTACGGCGTCCACCGGTTCGAGGCGGACGAGACGGTGGGCAAGGCCGGCGGGCAGCGGGGGGTGGACCCGGCCGAAGGCCGCGTCGATGTCGCCGTGCAGCAATGCCGTCGTCACCGACGGAAGATCGCGCCCGTGCCCCGACGCCAGCTCTCCGGCCCGCCCGGCGACCCGGGCCAGCGTCCGCATCGGCGCGTAGAGGTGTCCCCAGACGTCCACCCGCAGCGGACGTTCCTTGCCGACCACCGCCGCGACTGCGGTGTCGGCGGCGGCCACGACCTGCCGGGCAGGTGGGAGGAAACGCCGGCCGTCCTCGGTGAGGCGTACGCCGTTGCCACCGCGCTGGAACAGTGCGGTACCGAGCAGAGATTCCAGCCGCGCGATCCTCTTGGACAGCGCCTGCTGAGAGATGGCGAGCGTCCCGGCCGCCCGCCCGAAGTGCAGCTCCTCGGCGGTGCGCACAAAGGCACGTACCTGCGCCACGTCGAGATCCATGGTTCCCACCATAGGCGACAACCACAAGTTGTTGGCCTTGCCTGTTCGTTGTTGGATCATGGGGTGGCCGCGGGGGTTGCATCCTCCGCATGCAAAGACTGATTCCTACGGGAGAAGCGGCGTGCCCGGTCACCTTCGCCGAAGTCCCCCAGCCCGTGCCTGAGCCCGGCGAGACACTGATCAAGGTCGAGGCGTTCGCCCCGAACCGGGGCGAGACGTTCCTGCTCGAACACCCCCGGCCGGGGGTACTGCCCGGCAAGGACGTCGCAGGGCTCGTCGTACAGGCGGCAGCCGACGGAACCGGCCCCGGCGTCGGCACCCGCGTGGTCGGGCATCCGGCGCAGGGCGGCTGGGCGGAGTACGCCGCCGTGCCCACGCACTCGCTCGCGGTCCTCCCGGACAGCATCGACAGCGTACGGGCGGCTGCCCTCCCGCTGGCCGGGATCACCGCCCTGCGGCTGCTGCGTACGGCCGGTTCCCTGGCCGGCCGACGGGTGCTCCTGACCGGCGCCTCAGGCGGCGTCGGCCACTACGTCACCGAGCTGGCCATCGGTGCCGGAGCCGACCTGACCGCGGTGACGGCCACGCCGGTGCGTGGCGAGCGGCTTGCGGAGCTGGGCGCGAACGTGGTGCACGAGGTCGAGGCGGCTCAAGGGCCGTTCGATGTCGTGCTGGAGTCCACGGGCGGGCCGGATCTGCCGCTCGCCCTGTCCAAGGTGCGCCCGGGCGGCACGCTCGTCTGGTTCGGCCAGGCGAGCCGCACCCCGGTGACCCTCGACTTCTTCCACCTCCTCGGCGGGCCCGAGCGCGTCACGATCCAGCACTTCCACTACGCCGGCGCCCCGTACGGCTCCGATCTCTCAGCCCTGGTGAATCTCGTGGAACAGAGCCGGCTGCACCCGGAGATCGGCCGCATCACCGACTGGGCACAGACCGCCGACACCCTGGTCGACCTGCGAGAGCGCCGGATACGCGGCAAGGCCGTCCTGCTGACCGGAGGAACACGATGAGCGCCACCGACTTCGCCGCCGCCCAGTGGACACGCGCCACCGGCGCGGGAGTCGACCCTCACGAGTACCGGCGCGTCACCGCGGGCCTCACCTCCGTCGCCGACTGGGGCCCGGCCTTCCTCCGTACCGGACACGGCTACCTCCAGCTCGCGGAAGACACGGGGTCGTTCCTCTCCGCGGGGGAGTACCTCCTGACGGCGGCCCGGTGGTTCCACCTGGCCACCCTGGCGCCGTACGCGGACGCGTCCGGTGCCGCCGCCGAGGCGGACCACGCCCTGAGCAGGGCGCTCGCCGTGCTGGAGCCCGGTGCGCGGCGGGTGAGCGGCGAGGGATTCACCGGCTGGCTGCGCGGCCCCGCCGACGCACCGGGGACCGTGGTCGTCGTCCCCGGCCTGGACTCGGCCAAGGAGGAGTTCCTCGATCTGGCCTCCGCGCTACTGGCCAGGGGCCTCGCGGTGTTCGCGATGGACGGCCCCGGGCAGGGCGTGCTCGCGGCCACCACGACCTTCGTACCGGACTACGAGCGGATCGTGGGCCGGGTCATCGACGCCCTCGGCGTCGCACGTGTCGGACTCGTCGGCCTGAGTCTGGGCGGCTACTTCGCGGCCAGGGCCGCTGCCCTTGAGCCGCGCGTGGCGGCCGTCGCCACCGTCAGCGGGCCCTTCCGCCTCGACTGGGAGGAACTACCCCCGCCGGTAAGGGACATCATGGCCGGACGCACGGGAGGTGCCGATACTGCCCGCGAGTTCGTACGTCACGTGGACCTCGCCGCCCTGGCACCCCGCATCGCGGCCCCGCTGCTGGTCGTGGACGGCGGCCAGGACATCATCCCCGGAGTGACGAACGGCGAGGCCCTGGCCCGCCTGGCGCCGCGCGGCAGCTACCTGTCCGTCCCGCACGGCGACCACCTCCTCGGCAACGCGCGGTCCGACTGGATGCCCCACCTCAGTGACCACTTCGCGCACACCCTGACGGGAACACCGGCATGAACCGCTTCACCGAACCGAGCGCGGGCCGGCCGGGTGGGGTGTCGTCCGGGCGGTACAGGCGGATGCTGCCGATGTTCTTCGGCCTCGGCAGCAGGCGGAAGTTGGGCAGTTCGGTGGACGCGAACCCGACGACGCTCGCGCCGTGTGTGTCCACGTAGTCGGACTCGATCTCGGTGTCCGCGCGGTGCCGCAGCAGGCCCTCGATCATCGCCGTCGTCCCCGTCCGCGACTCGAAGGTTCCGGCCGGTCCGGCCCTCGCCGTCTCCGCCGCCTTCGCGGTCTTCGTCGACTCGGTCAAGGCGCGGCGGTCCGGCGTCTGAGGAACGAGGGCGGGGCGACCCGGGGCGCCGTGGTCAGCGGTAGTCGTCCGGGTGGCCCTGCATCCACGTGTTGATGAAGTCGCGGGTGCCGATGAGCAGCTTCTCGTGCTTCTTCAGGTTCTCGTAGGAACTGTCCCCGGCCAGTGCCTTGTTGAGCTCGGTCATCTTCTGGATCGGCTCGGGGAAGTGTCCGGGCCCCTTGGGGTCTGCCTTCATCGCCCCGTCCAGCTCCTGGAGTTCCTTGTGGACGCGGCCGAGGAAGTAGGCGCAGTCGGTCGCGCAGGAATCGTTGAGTGTGGCCTGGAGAGTGGCGAAGGCGTCACGGACCTTCTCGCCGGAGGCGGGGGCGAGTTCGCCGGTCGGAGTGGGGGTGGTCGCCGCCCCCGCGCCCTCCGCCGGACGGTCGGGCTCAGGGGCCGTACCGCAGGAGACGGCCAGGGCCGCCAGAGTGACGGCGACCAGCGCGGCGCGTCGTACGGACGTCTTGTCGATCATGTGGAGCCCTCCCCGGTGTCATGTACCGGGCGACCCTATCCCGCGCGTGATCAAGGCCCGGCACCGGATGGCTTCGGTGCCGGACCCCGGTGAGGTGTCCCGTCGGGAGGAGACTGGCGGGACACCCCGTCGTCGCGCTTCTCCGGACCCTCAACCGGAGAAGGCGACGTGCGCGAGGCGCACCGGCCCGCGCAGCTCGACGCGGAGGTCCGTCACGTCCCGGACGTGACAGGCCGCACCCACGGTGGTGTAGGCGTACGGGCCGTCCGACGGCCCCACCGTGACGCCGGCCAGGGCGGTCGTCCCGTCGGCCGTGAAGAACGCCAACTCGCCCGTCCCCGAGGCCGTCACGGCGACCTCCGTGACGCCGTCGCCGAAGTCGCACGCACGGTAGAGCAGGGTGCCGGGCACGTCAGGGGCCGCCGGAGCCACCGCGTCGCCCGAGACCTTCGTACGGTCCACGATCACCGTGCCCGACTGCTCGTCGTAGTCGGCGGCCGCGAGGCCCGCCACCAGGACCGGGCGGGTACCCGGCGCCTCGCCGGCCACCTCGACGCGGACCGTGCGGCGTACGTCCGCGCTGGACGCGCCCGCCTGGAACTCGTACGGGCCCGCCTCCACGACCCACCGGCCGCGGGTCACGTCCCAGAAGCCGAGCGCCGCCACCGGCACCTCGAAGGACAGCCGGGCCGAGGCGCCCGGCGCGAGCCGCACCCGCTCGTGGGCGACGAGTTCGCGGTGCGGGCGCGGGACGGAGGGCGCCACCGCGCGCGCGTACACCTGGACCACCTCGTCCGACGCGACGGCGCCCGTGTTGGTGACCGCGCAGCCGATCCGTACCGTCTTCCCGCCGACGGACGCCGACAGTTCCCCGTACCCGAAGCTCGTGTACGACAGTCCGTGCCCGAACGGGAAGAGCGGCGTCCCGTCGAAGTACAGATACGTCTGGCGCCCCCCGATCACGTCGTAGTCGAAGAGGTCGGGCAGGTCCGCGTCCGCCGCGTACCAGGTCTGCGGGAGCCGCCCCGCGGGGGAGACGTCACCGGCCAGGACCCGGGCCAGCGCCGTGCCCGCCGCCTGACCGCCGTGCGCGGTCCACAGCAGGGCCGGGAGCGTGGCGGCGGCCTCCGGCACCGCGTACGGGTAGGAGGAGACCAGGACGAGGGCGGTCCGCGGGTTCGCGGCGTACGCCGCCCGCCACAGCCGCTCCTGGTGGGCGGGCAGGTCGAGCGTCGTACGGTCCTCGGTCTCGCGGCCGTTGACGTGCGGGTCGTTCCCGGCGACGACGACCACCACGTCCGCCCCCGCGGCGGCCCGGGCGACCGCCTCCTCGCCCCGCTCGACGGTCTCGACCGAGAACACCGCGGCGGATTCCCGGCCGGCGGCAACCTTCACGCCGTCGGCGGCGACAGAGACGTAGCCACCCGTCCCCAGGTGCAGAAGGAGGTGCCCGGTCCCGTGGTCGCCGTCCCCGTCGCCGCCGTCGCCCTCGGCGGATTCGAGCCGGAAGGTCTCCTGGACCACCCAGCCGCCCGGCTCGTCCGCCGAGGCGCGGACGAACCCGTCCTCGGCGACCGACAGGTACCGGCCGTCGGGGGCGCGCAGGGTCAGCACCCCGCCGCCCCAGTCGATCAGGGCCAGTTCCGAGCCCTCGGCGTCGGCCGTGAGCGGCGGAAGGTCGGTGCGGCCCGCGACCAGCGCCGGGTCGAGCGCGCCCTCCGCACCCCGTACCGGGCCGGCCGCCCCGCTCTCCGGCACCCGCAGCAGGGTGCCGGACGCGGTGCGCAGCCGGATCCGGTCCACCCCCTCGGCGAACGTCACCCGGTCCGCGCCGAACCGTTCCCGCAGCCCGTCGAGCGGCGAGGACCGGTGCAGCAGCGCACCGCTGTACCAGTCCAGCTTGCAGGCGTCCCCGAGCAGCCCCACCACGGCGATCCGCCCCGGCCGCCCGAGCGGGAGCAGCGGCCCCTCCTCGCCCACGGGCTCGTTCCTGAGCAGGACGACCGCCGCCTCCGCCGCCTCCAGGGCCAGCTCCCGGTGCTCGGACGTGTCGAACCGCCCCTCGTCCGCGTACGGACCGGAGTCGGGATCGAACTCGCCGAGCAGACACCGCACGGTCAGCTGCCGCCGTACCGCCCGGTCCACGTCCTCCGGGCCGATCAGGCCGCGTTCGAGCGCCCCGCGCAGCCGTTCCAGGACGATCGAGGCGTCCGTGCCGTGGTCGGTGAAGGAGTCGACCCCGGCGCGCAGCGCCGCCGCCACGGCCTCCTCGTGCGTGGCGAAGTACCCCTGGGAGTCACCGAGGTTGGACGGCGCTCCCGCGTCCGAGCAGACGAACAGCTCCTGGTCCGTCCAGCCGCGCAGCTCGTCCTCCAGGTACGGGGAGAGGTGGTTCGGGCGCCCGTTGACCAGGTTGTACGCGGGCATCACCCCGGCCACCGCGCCCGCCTCGACGGGGCCGCGGAAGGCCCGCAGGTCGTACTCGTGGAGCACCCGGGGCCGTACGGAGGCCGAGGAGGTGTCGCGCGCGGTCTCGTTGTTGTGGGCCAGCCAGTGCTTGAGGACCGGTGCCGTGCGCCAGTGCACGGGGTGGTCGCCGCGCAGCCCCCGGGTGTACGCGGTGGCGATCGCGGCGGTCAGGGCGGGGTCCTCCGCGTACCCCTCCTCGCCGCGTCCCCACAGCGGGTTGCGGAGCAGGTTCACCGTGGGCGCCCAGACGTTCAGGCCCGCCCGGTCGTCCTTGGCGCGCATCGCCCGCACCTCGCGGGAGACCGCCTCGCCCACCCGGCGCACCAGCTCCGGGTGCCAGGTCGCGCCCAGGCCCACGGACTGCGGGAACACCGTCGCGGGACCCAGCCAGGCGACGCCGTGCAGGGCCTCCTGGCCGGTGCGGAAGGCCGCGAGGCCGAGATGGTCGACGGCGGGCGTGAACTGGTGCAGCAGGGCGAGGCGTTCGTCGGCGGTGAGCCGGTCGAGCAGGTCGTCGACGCGCCGGGCGACGGGGAGGGCCGGGTCACGGAAGGGCGGCCGGTGTGCGGTCACGTGCGAGTCCCTTGGCAGAGGAGGGCGGATGTCGGCAGGGGCGAGGATTTCGAAGCGCTTCGATGCTCCGGTCGGGAAGGGCGGGTGTCAAGGCGTGCGCCACGAGCACTCCCCTTCCCTCCACGGCTACTTGGGAAGAGTGGACAGGACGCGAAAACCCCGAGTTTCTCGGGAACGACTCTTGCCGCGCCTGTGACGTTCACTTAACCTCGCAGCAATATCGAAGCGCTTCGACTCGAACCGTCGACGGCGCCGGGGATACCGCCCCGCCCGCACCACCTCCACCACCGCAGCCGGCCGGCACCTCGACGGTCGCCGTATGTCCTGGCGCGTGCCATGAAGGGTTGACGCAATGACGCCGAACGCCGTCTCCACGGGCTCCCGGAGAACCACCCCGAGCCGGAGGGGTTTCCTCGCCTCCACCGCCGTCGCCGCCGCCGCGGTGGCCGGCGGCGCCCCCCTGCTCGCGGCCTGCGGTGGCGGCGGGACGGACACCGGGAAGAAGGACGGCACCACCACCGGCAAGGACGCGGCGAAGCTCCTCCCCGCCTTCGTCGCGAGCACCGTCGTCGCCCCCGACATCGCACCGAAGAACGGCTCGGCGGCCGGCTTCACCCGCGCCATCCCGAGCGCCGAACTCAAGGCCTCCGTCCCCGCCAAGCGCGGCAAGAGCGGCGCCCTCACGATCATGGCCCCGTTCTGGGGACCGCCGCCCGCCCCCGACAACCCGTACTACCAGGCCATGAACGAGGCCATCGGCGTCCGCGCCACCTGGCAGAACCAGGACGGCAACGTCTACGACCAGAAGCTCGGCGCCGTCCTCGCCTCCAGCGAGATCCCCGACATGGTCGTCGTCCCCGGCTGGAACCTCGGCGGCAAGATCCCCAGCGCCGTCGACGCCAAGTTCGAGGACCTCGGCCCGTACCTCGCGGGCGACAAGGTCAAGGCCTACCCCAACCTCGCGGCCATCCCCACCGACGCCTGGCAGCGCTCGATCTTCGGCGGCAAGCTCCGCGGCCTGCCCATGCCGGCCTCCTACGTCACCAACATCGCGCCCTTCTACCGCAAGGACGTCTTCGACGCGAAGGGCTGGCAACTCCCCAGGACGGCCGACGAGTTCCTCGCCCTCGCCAAGGAGATCACCAGCGCCAGGGCCAAGGTGTGGGCCTGTGGCGACATGACCTGGACCGCCTACAGCATGTTCGGCGTGCTCAACGGCGGCGACAAGGCGCTCGGCTGGCACCTGGCCGACGGCAAGCTGATCAACCGCATCGAGACCCCTGAGTACCTCGAAGCGCTCGAATGGACCCGCAAGCTCTTCGACGCCGGCGTCGTCCACCCCGACGAGAAGGCCCAGAACCAGGGCGACGCGGGCAACCGCTTCACCGCAGGACAGTGCCTCATCTACAACAACGACCTCTCCCACTGGTACGCCAAGACCTCCGAACAGGCCACGCAGAACCCGAAGTTCGCCATGGCCGCCATGGACATCCCCGGCCACGCGGGCGGCCTCCCGAAACTGTGGGCCACCAACCCGGCCAACATCTGGGCCTTCGTCCGGAAGGGCAGCTCCAAGGCGGTGATCGAGGACGCCCTCGCCGTCGCCGACTTCACCGCCGCCCCCTACGGCACCAAGGAACGGATGCTCACCGACTACGGGGTCGAGGGCGTCCACCACACCGTCAAGGACGGCCTGCCGGTCAAGACCGACAAGGGCAACCAGGAGGTCAGCAGCTCCTGGATGTTCGTCGCCAGCCCCGCCCCCTACATCGCCCACCCCGACACCCCCGACGTCACCCGGGCCATGATCGAGTGGCAGCAGCGCATGGGCGCCGTCACCTCCAAGTCCTCCTTCTACGGCATGACGGTCACCGAGCCGTCCCGCTGGACGGGCCTCATGAACGACTTCGAGCAGCTGGAGAAGGACATCGTCCGCGGCCGCAAGAAGGTCTCCGACATGCAGCAGGCCGTCTCCGAGTGGAAGACGAAGGGCGGCGACCAGCTCCGCGACTGGTACAAGAAGCTCCTCGACGCCAACGGCTCCGCGGCGAGCTGACCGTGAGCACGCTCGACACCGAGAGGGCGGACCCGGCGGGACGGTCCGACGCCGGCCCGCCCCCGCGCGGCCACCGCCTCCGGGACCGGCACCGCGACCGCCGCCGGAGCCGTACCGACGGGCGCGTCCCGCTCGGCCGGCGGCTCCGGCGCGACCGGACCCTCCTCCTCATGACCGTCCCGGCCCTCCTCCTGGTCACCGTCTTCCACTACGTCCCCATCCTCGGGAACGTCGTCGCCTTCCAGGACTACGACCCGTACGTCTCCACCAACGGCGTCACCGCCATCCTGGAGAGCCCGTGGGTCGGCCTCGCCCAGTTCGAACGGGTCTTCTCCGACCCGGGGTTCTGGCACGCCGTCGAGAACACCCTCGTCCTCTTCCTGCTCCAGCTGGTCCTCTTCTTCCCGGTGCCCATCGCGCTCGCCCTGCTCGTCAACAGCGTGCTGCGCCCCCGGGTCAGAGCGGTCGTCCAGGCGATCCTGTACCTGCCGCACTTCTTCTCCTGGGTGCTCGTCATCACCGTCTTCCAGCAGATCCTGGGCGGCGCCGGCATCATCGCGCAGACCCTCCGGCAGCACGGCCACGAGGGCTTCGACCTCATGACCGACCCGGAGGTCTTCAAGTTCCTCGTCACCGCCGAGGGCATCTGGAAGGACGCCGGCTGGGGCGTCATCGTCTTCCTCGCCGCGCTCGCCGCCGTCAACCAGGACCTGTACGAGGCCGCCGCCATGGACGGGGCGAACCGGTGGCGCCGCATGTGGCACGTCACCCTGCCCGCCCTGCGGCCCGTCATCGCGCTGCTGCTCGTCCTGCGCGTCGGCGACGCCCTGACCGTCGGCTTCGAACAACTGCTGCTCCAGCGCGACGCCGTCGGACCGGGGGCCGCCGAGGTCCTCGACACCTTCGTGTGGTGGACCGGTCTGCGCAGCCAGGACTTCAGCTACGCGGCCGCCGCGGGGCTCGTGAAGGGAGTCGTCGGCCTCGTGCTGGTGCTCTCGGCGAACAAGGCCGCCCATCTCATGGGCGAGCAGGGGGTGTACCGGAAATGACACGGCACCCGGAAGTGACACGGCACCCGGAAACGCGGCACCCGGAAGCGGCACGGCACCGCACCTCGTGGTGGGCGGCACCCGCCCGCCCCGTCTGGGAGGAACCGCCCGGCAGAGCCGGCCTCGCGGCCAAGGGCGCGGTCCTCGCCCTCGCCTGCCTCGCCGTCCTCTTCCCGCTGTGGATCGTGGTGGTGACCAGCCTCTCCTCCAAGAAGACGATCACCGAGACCGGCGGTCTCGTGGTCGTCCCCAGGGACATCACCTTCATCGCCTACCAGGAACTCCTCAGCGGCGGCCAGGTCACCCGCGCCGCCGTCGTCAGCGTCCTCGTCACCCTGACCGGCACCCTCTTCTCCATGGCCGTGTCGGTTCTCTGCGCGTACGGGCTGTCCCGGCCCGGCTCGTTCGGCCACCGCTTCATCCTGCTCACCCTGATGGCCACCATGTTCTTCGGCGCCGGCCTGATCCCCACGTACCTCCTCGTGCAGACCCTCGGCCTCACCGACACCTATCTCGCGCTGATCCTCCCCAGCGCCGTCAGCGTCTTCAACATCCTCGTCCTGCGCGGCTTCTTCATGGGCGTCTCACCCGAACTCATCGACAGCGCCCGCATCGACGGCGCCGGCGACCTGCGGATCCTCTGGCAGATCGTGATGCCGCTCTCCCGGGCGGTCATCGCCGTCATCACCCTCTTCTACGCGGTCGGCTACTGGAGCGCCTGGTTCAACGCCTCCATCTACCTCAGCGACCAGAACATGATGCCGCTGCAGAACGTCCTCATCCAGCTCGCCCAGAAGCAGGAGATCCCCGTCGGCCTCGGCCAGGCCGTCAAGGCGGGCAACCTCTCCGGGCTCGCCGTCCAGATGGCCGTCATGGTCCTCGCCCTGCTGCCCGTCGCCGTCCTCTCGCCCTTCGTCCAGAAGCACTTCAGGAAGGGCATGCTCACCGGCGCCGTCAAGGGCTGATCCCCGCCGTCAAGGGCTGACCCCCGCCCCCTCCCATCCTCTACGGAGAGTCCGATGCCGAGCCTCGACGACGTGACCCGGCCGCCCGGCCACCCGCCCCGCATCCTGTACGGCGGCGACTGGAACCCCGAGCAGTGGCCCGAGGAGACCTGGGCGGAGGACGTCCGGCTCATGCGGCGCTCCGGCGTCGGCTCCGTCACCCTCGGCGTCTTCTCCTGGTCACGCCTCGAACCGACGCCGGGAGCCCGCGAGTTCGGCTGGCTCGACCGGCTCATGGACCTCACTCACGAGAACGGCATCGGTGTCGTCCTCGCCACCCCCACCTCCTCGCCGCCGCCCTGGATGGGACGCCTCCACCCCGAGACGCTCCCCCGCGACGAGGACGGCAGGACCGAGTGGTGGGGTTCGCGCCAGCACTTCTCCCATTCCAGCGAGGTCTACCGGAGGTACGCGGCCGCGATCACCGAGGACCTCGCCGCCCGCTACGCCCACCACCCGGCCCTCACCATGTGGCACATCAACAACGAGTACTGCACCCACGACTGGGGCGACGAGGCCGCCCGCACCTTCCGCCGCTGGCTCCAGGACCGCCACGGCACCCTCGACGCCCTCAACACCGCCTGGGGCACCGACTTCTGGAGCCAGCGGTACGGCGACTGGGCCGAGGTCCTGCCACCCCGCCGCGCCCACTACCTGAGGAACCCGGCGCACGTCCTCGACTTCCGCCGCTACACCTCCGACCAGCTCCTGGAGTGTTACCGCGCCGAGCGCGACATCGTCCGCCGCCACACCCCGCACCTCCCGGTGACCACCAACTTCATGCCGTTCTGGTCCGGCCAGGACGGCTGGGCGTGGGCGGCGGAGGAGGACCTCGTCTCCGTCGACGTCTACCCCGACCCGCGGGACCCGGCCGCCGGCCAGTACAACGCGATGATCGGCGACCTGACCCGCTCCCAGGCGGGCGGCCGGCCGTGGATGGTCATGGAGCAGGCCGCCGGAGCGGTCAACTGGCGGGGCGTCAACCACCCCAAGCCGTACGGGCTCAACCGCCTCTGGGCCCTCCAGGCCGTCGCCCGCGGCGCCGACGCCGTCTGCTACTTCCAGTGGCGCCAGTCCCGGCAGGGAGCGGAGAAGTTCCACTCCGGGATGCTCGGCCACGCGGGGGAGCGGGGCCGCGTCTTCCAGGAGACCGTCCGCGTCGGCGAGGACCTCGCCCGGATCGGCCCCCGGGTCGCGGGCACCCGCGTCACCACCGACGTCGCCGTCCTGCACGACTGGAACTCCTGGTGGGCCGGCGCGCAGGAAGGGGCGCTCTCCACCCGGGTCGACCACGCCGAGATCGTCCGCGCCTGGCACCGCGCCCTCTGGGACGCCCACCTCCCCGTCTCCTTCGCCCACCCCCACCACGACCTCACCGCCCACCGGCTCGTGGTCGTCCCGCACCTCTACCTCCTCGACGACACCGCGATCGACAACCTCCTCGCGTACGTGCGCGGCGGCGGCACCCTCGTCTGCGGCTTCCTCACCGGCATCGCCGACCAGGACGACCGGGTCCGCCCCGGCGGCATGGACGCCCGGCTCAGGGAACTCCTCGGCATCGACCTCCTCCAGGAGTGGTGGCCCCTCGACGAGGGCGAACACGTGGAGTGCGGCCCCCTCGCGGACGGAGCCGGAGGCGAGCGCCACGGCGCCTTCCGGGGCACCCTCTGGTCCGAGGAGCTCACCCCCGCTCCCGGGGCCGAGACCGTCGCCGTCTACCGGGGCGGCGAACTCGACGGACTGCCCGCCGTCCTCCGCAACGGCCGTGCCTGGTACGTCTCCACCCTCCCCGAAGCCGAGGGCCTCCGCGCGCTCCTCGCCGCCGCGGCCCACGGCGCCGGCGCCCGCCCCGTCCTCGACGGTCTGCCCGGGGGCGTCGAGGCCGTCCGCCGCGGCGACCTCCTCTTCCTCCTCCACCACGGACACGACCCGGTCACGGTGCCGCTGCCCGGCCGCCACCACGAACTGCTCACCGGAACCACCGTGGAGGGGGCGGTGAAGCTGGAGCGGTACGGAGTGGCGGTCCTCGCGGAGCACGGTCCCGTGCCGGACCCGGTGCCGGACGCCGGGCCGGACTCCGTGGCGGGGGAGCTTCCGTGATCCACGGCACCTGGGAACCCGCGCCCGCGACCCGCTGGGAGGACGCCTTCCTCGTCGGCAACGGCCGGCACGGCGCCCTCGTCCACGGCGACCCCGTGGACGACCGGGTGATCGTCACCCACCACACCCTCGTACGGCCGAACAACCCGCCCGCCGACACCGAGCCGCCCCGGCTCGCCGCCGCGCTCCCCGCGCTCCAGGACGCCCTGCTCGCGGGGGACCCGACAGCCGCCGAACGGTTCACGGACGGGCGTCCGCTGCGCTGGGTGCGGCCCTTCCACCCCGGGTTCCTGACCCGCGTGCGGAGCGCGCCCGGCACCCCGGCCCTCCCCGTGCGGCGGTCCGTGGACTTCACCACCGGGGTGGCCGGCTCCGTGTGCGGGGAGCGGCGCGGCGAGGTCTTCGTCTCCCGTGCCGACGACGTCCTCGTCCAGTACGTCACCTCGCCGGGGCCCGTCGTCGAGATCGACCTCGACCACCGGCTGCCCGGCGTCCCCGCCGGCCTCGGCGCGGGACGCGGCGTCACCACCGCCCGCGGCGAGACCGTCCTCACCCTGCGGGCCCGCTATCCGGACAGCCCGCTCGGCTACACCGGCCTCACCCTGCTGCTCACCGACGGCGGACGCACCACGGTCACGGCCACCGGCGTGCGGGTCGAAGGGGCGGGACGGCTCCTGCTCCTCACCCGGGTGCGGAGCCACGCCGGAGACATCGACACGACCCGGGAGACGGCGGCCCTGCGGGCCCTCACCGGCGGCCCGGCCTCCGGCGACCTCGCCGCCCTCCACGCCCGGCTGCTCGCCCGCCACACCGCCCGGCACGCCGCCGCCTACCGGCGCGTCACCCTCGACCTCGGCGCCGACGAGGCGGAGCGGGCCCTCCCCGGCTCGGCCCTCCTGCGCCGGCCGGAAAGCCCCGCCCTCCTCGAACGCCTCTTCGCGGCGGGCCGCTACCACCTGCTGTCCGCCTCCGGGACGCATCCGCCCCGCCTCACCGGACTCTGGACGGGGGAGTGGGACACGGCCTGGTCGGGGGCGTTCACCACCAACGCCAACCTCAACCTCCAGACCGCGTCCGCCGTCGCCGCCGACCTCCCGGAGGTGACGGCGGCCCACGCCTCCCTCGTCCACGGACAGGTCGACGACTGGCGGGAGAACGCCGAGGCCGTCTTCGGCACCCGGGGCGTCGTCGCCCCCTCCCACACGGACGGCGTCTCGGGACACACGTACCACTTCAGCCGCGAGTACCCCCTCCACCTGTGGACCGCGGGCGCCGACTGGCTCCTCAAGCCGCTCCTCGACGACGAGGAGGCGAACGGACGGCGGGACCCGAGGACCTCGGCGGTCCTCGCCGAACTCGCCCTCTTCTACGAGGACTTCCTCACCCGCACCGGACCCGACGGGCGGATCGCCGTCGTCCCCTCCTACTCCCCGGAGAACCGGCCGCGCGGAGGGAGCTGGGGAGCCGTCAACGCCACCATGGACATCGCCGCCGCCCGGCACGCCCTGCGTGCCGCCGCCGACCGCGCGCCGGCCGGGGACGCCGACCGCCTGCGGGCGCTCGCCGACCGGCTCCCGGAGTACCGGGTCAACGACGAGGGGGCACTCGCCGAATGGGCCTGGCCCGGACTCGGCGACCGTTACGACCACCGGCACCTCAGCCACCTCTACCCGGTCTGGCCGCTGGACGAGATCAACCCGTACGACACCCCCGCCCTGGCCAGGGCCGCCCGGCGCGCCCTCGAACTCCGCGGCAGCGAGAACGACTCGGCCCACGGCCACCTCCACCACGGTCTCGTCGCCGCCCGGCTGCGGGACGCGGCCCGCACCGGCGCCGCCCTCGACCGGGTCCTCACCGGCGACTACTTCCACGACTCCCTGATGAGCGCGCACTACCCGGGGCGTGACGTCTACAACGCCGACGCCGCCCATGCCCTGCCCGCGCTCCTCGTCGAGGCCCTCGTCCAGTCCACCCCCGGACGGCTCGTGCTGCTGCCCGCGCCGCCCGCCCGCTGCCCGCGCGGCCGCCTCACGGGCGTACGGACCCGCTTCGGCGCCCGGCTCGACCTCAGCTGGTCACCGGGGGCGTACCGCGCCGTCCTCCGCCCCGGAAGGGACGCGGAGATCGACCTCAGGACCCCGGCGGGGGCGACCCGTCTCGCCCTGCGCGCGGGCGAGGCGCGAACCGTCAGCTCCTGAACGGGAGCGGCGCGAACCGTCAGCTCCTGAGCGGGGGGCGGCGCGGGCCGTCGGCTTCTCGGGGCGTGCGGGGCGTGCGGCGCGGCCGTCAGTCCCTCGGTGCGTGCGGCGCGGGCGGTGGGCCCGAGCTGTCGCGGACGGTCAGCTCGGGGGTGAGGAGTTCGGGCGTGAGGAGTTCGGTCCCCACGGCGTCCGCCCCCTCCGGCCCGGTCAGGCGCGCGACGAGCCGCTCCACCGCCCTCCGGCCCAGCTCCTGCGCCGGGATCGCCACCGAGGTCAGCGCCACCGAGGCCTGGGCGGCGATCTGATCGGCGCAGACCGCGACCACCGACACGTCCTCGGGCACGGCCCTGCCCGTCCGCCGCAGCAGCGCGAGCAGCGGCTCGACCGCCGTCTCGTTCTGTACGACGAAGGCACTGGTCCCCGGACGTTCGTCGAAGATCCGGGCGAGCACGCCCGCCACGGCGTCGTGGCCGCCCTCGCACGGCCGGTGCAGCAGCCGGACGCCCAGTTCGGCCGCCCGCTCACGGAGCCCGCGCAGGGTCCGCTCGGCGAAGCCCGTATGCCGCGCGTAGACCCCCGGGGACTCGCCGATCACCGCGATCTCGCGGTGCCCGAGGCGCGCCAGGTGCTCCACGCACAAGGCTCCGGCCGCCGCGAAGTCCAGGTCGACGCAGTTCAGGCCGGTGGGGTCGGCGGGCATGCCGACCAGGACGGCCGGCGGCCCCGCGGCGCGCAGCACCGGCAGCCGCTCGTCGTCGAGCTGGACGTCCATCAGGATGACCGCCTCGGCGAGACCGCTGCCGGTGACCCGGCGGAGCGCCGACGGCCCCTCCTCGCCGGTGAGGAGCAGCACGTCGTAGCCGTGGGCGCGGGCGGCGGTGGCGACGGCGACCGCGATCTCCAGCATCACCGGCACGTACATGTCGGTGCGCAGCGGCACCATCAGCGCGATGATCCGCGAGCGGCTGCTCGCGAGCGCGCGGGCGCCCGCGTGGGGCTGGTAGCCGAGCTGGTCGATGCTGGCCCGCACCCGCCGCCGGGTGGGATCCGAGATGGGCCGCTTGCCGCTGAGGACATAGCTCACCGTGCTGGCCGACACTCCGGCGTGCCGGGCGACCTCGGCAAGCGTGACCATCCGTTCTCCCCGCGGGCCGTGAACTGAGGTGAATCGCTTCGACGCCACCTGTCGAAAGCCGTCGAACAATTGCTTCGGCAGCTCAGCGAGACCGTAACGCGGCCGTGTTGACGTGTCCAGAGAGACGGCTCAAGAAGATCGAAGCGCTTCGACATCGGGGGCGTCCGCCGACAAGTCGACGGGGAAGCGGCGGAGTTCGCCCGGCCGCCCGGCTCAGGGGCGCAGGAGGACCTTGCCCGTGTCCGGGTCGCCGCCGCCCACCAGGGCGAGCGCCTCGCCGAACCGTTCGAGCGGGAACTCGTGGGTGATCAGCGGGGCCGGGTCGAGCAGTCCCAGGGAGAGGGCGCGCACGGCGTCGACCCAGGCGGCGGACGAGGCGCCGAAGACGCTGCGGATCTCCAGCTGGCTGACGGACAGGTGGACCGGGTCGATCCCGGTGGCCCCCGCCGGGAACATGCCGGTGAGCACCACCCGCCCGCCCCGGCGGGCGAGCAGACAGGAGGAGGCGGCCGTGGTGGGCGCCCCCGCGGTCTCCACGACGAGGTCGAAGCGCCCGCTCCCGCCCTCCGCCCCGCGCGGGGAGAGGGCCAGGCTCGCGCCGAAGTCCAGTGCCCTGCGCGCCCGTTCGGCGCGCGGGTCGACGACGGCGAGCTCGGCGGGGGAGGAGGCGGCGAGCCACTGGACGGCGAGCAGACCGAGCGTCCCCGCGCCGACCACGGCGATCCGCTCCCCGGGGCGGGGCCGCCCGGCCCGTACCGCCGCGGCCACGACGGCGGCTGGTTCGAGCAGGGCCGCGGCCCGGAGGTCCACCCCGTCCGGCAGCGGGTGGAGCAGCCGGGCGGGTACGAGAAGGTGGTCGGCGAACGCGCCGGGTTCGGTGAACCCGGTCTCGGCGTACCCGGCCGTGCACAGACTGGTCTCCCCGTACCGGCACCGCTCGCACCGGCCGCAGGTCCGGAAGCCCTCGGCGACGCACGGCCGGCCGAGGAGCGCGGGGTCGGTCCCGGGGCCGACCGCCTCCACGGTGCCGGACCACTCGTGGCCGGGGACCACCGGGTAGCGGACGTACCCCGGGGCCCGGTGGCCCTCGTACAGCTCGCGGTCGCTCATGCAGATCCCGGCGGCGGCGACCCGGACCCGGACCTCTCCGGGGCCGGGCCCGGGGATCTCGCGCCGCACCAGCCGGTGGGTGCCCGGCCGTTCGACGAGGATCGCGCGGCCCGGGGCGGCGGTTCCGGTACTCACTCCGGATGCCTCTTCTCCCGGCTCTTCTCCCGGCCGCCGGTGCGGCCGGGCATCCGGGCCCCGCCGGCCCCGGTCGGCCCCTCGTCGGTGTGGACCGGGACGTAGACGGGATCGCGCCAGGGCGTACCGACGGCATGAGTGGTGATTCCCGTGATGCGCACGGTGGTTGCTCTCCCGGGGCGGACGCGGATGGGTTGCTCGAGCTCCCGAATGGCGTTCGGTGGACCGGCGTGACCGTAGGCAGCGGCCCGCCGGGGTGTCAATGGGAGCGCGTCCACCCGGCCCACCCCGGGCGGAGCCCCGGCCAAGTCGTTGCCGGGTCAGGGGCGCGCCGCTAGTCTCTGTTCGCGATTTCGATCGTGGAACGATATTTCGAACACTCAGAAGCGAGGTGGGGGACTCATGGGACGACTCGTTCCGGCGGTGACCAGGGCATTCGACGTACTGGAACTCTTCCTCGAGGGCGACGGGACGCTCTCCGCCCCGGAGATCACCCGCAGGCTCCAGCTGCCGCGCACCACCACCCACGAGCTGGTCACCACCCTGACCGCACGCCACTACCTCGTGCCGGTCACGGAACAGCCCGGCCGCTACCGGCTCGGCGTCCGCACGTACCAGCTCGGCAGCCGGTACGCCGAGCAGCTCGACCTCGCGGCCGAGGGCCACCAGGTCGCCCGCGAGGTGGCCGACACCTGCGGCGAGACCGTCCACGTGGCCGTCCTCGAGGACACGGACGTCATCTACATAGCCAAGGTCGACTCCACCCACGCGGTACGGATGGTCTCCGCGACCGGCCGCCGGCTGCCCGCCCACTGCACCGCCGTCGGCAAGATGCTGCTCGCCACCCTCCCCGAGGCCGAGCTCGACGAGCGGTTCGAAGGGCGCGAGCTCACCGGTATGACACCCCGCAGCCTCACCGACCCGGACGCGCTGCGGGCCGCGCTCGCGGAGATCCGGATCCTCGGCGTCGCCGTCGAGCAGCAGGAGTCCAACCCCGACGTCAGCTGTGTCGCCGCGCCGGTCCGCGACCGCTCCGGCCGGGTGGTCGCCGCGCTCTCGGTCTCCGTACCGGTGCACCGCTGGACCGAGGACCGGGAGAACGAACTCACCGCCCTCACCGTGCAGGGCGCGAACCGGCTGTCGGAGCGCCTCGGCCACCGGGCTGTCCGCTGAGGCGGGGAGGGGGAGGGGGAGGGGCGGGGGTCGGTGACCGGTGTCCCGGTGGCCCGCCGACTGCCGGCCCGGTGACCGGCTGACCGGTGCCCCGGTGACCGGCCTTCCGGTGGGTGGCCTCCGACCCGATGGCCTGTGGCCCCGCGCGCGACCCGCCTGGGCGGCGGGTGGCGGGTGGCGAACGGCCGGGCGGTTCGGAGGTCCGCCCGGCTGCCGTGCGGGCCTGGCGGCCGCCGGAGCCGCGCCGCCTGTCACGCCGCCCGTCGCGCCACCGGAGCGGCGGCTGCCGGGGGGCGGCCCCTCGGGTCGGGTCCTCGGGCCGGCCCTCCGCCTCGGCCGGCCCTCACGGTCGGCCCTCCGCGCCCGCCGCGCGCCCGCCGTCCTTCCGCTCCCGTGGCTGGCGCATCCGGCTGACCGGCCCGAAGACCTCCCGGTCGTCGAGGAAGCCCTCCAGGGCGAAGGCGGCCGCGCCCCGGGTGACCGCGTTGTGCGGGACCGCGCTGCGCCGCAGGGTCGCCGCCCCGTGCGGCAGCGGCAGCGCGTGCCGGGTGACCGCCTCGTACGTGGCGCTCAGCAGGCGCTCGCCGAGCAGGTCGACGACCTGGTTGCCGAGGACGAGGACCCGGGGGTTGAGCAGATTGACCAGATTGGCCACGGCCGCGCCCAGGTGACGGCCGGTCCGCTCGACGACCTCGTCGGCCGTCGGGTCCCCGTCGGCCACCGCGCGCGCCAGGGCGGCGACCGTGGCCGCGTCGTCGGGACCGGCCGCCCGCTCGTCGTCGGGCGCCAGCTCGCGCCAGGTCCGAGCGATCCCCCGGGTGCTGACGTACGCCTCCACGCAGCCCCGGTTGCCGCAGGTGCAGAGCCGGCCGTCGATCGCGAGACAGGTGTGGCCCCATTCGCCCGCGCTGTTGGTGAACCCCCGGTAGAGCTGGCCGTCGATCGCGATCCCCGCGCCGACACCGGCCCGCAGGGTGAGCACCACCAGGTCGTCCGCCTCCCGCCCGGCGCCGAACCACAGCTCGGCGACGGTACTGGCCCGCAGCGGGTTGTCGAGCCGGAGCGGCAGCCCGAGGCGCTCGTCGAGCAGGGCGCGCAGCGGCACCTCGTGCCAGGACCAGTACGGCGAGAAGGAGGAGACCCCGCCCTCGTGCTCCACCATGCCCGGCACGCTGACGCCCACGCCGAGCACGCGCGCGCGGGGCACTCCGGAGACGCGCAGCAGTTCCTCGACGCACTCGGCGAGCCGCTCGACGACGTCGGCGGGCCGGACGTCGCCCGGGGGGAGCGGGCGTTCGACGGAGTGCCTGACCTCCAGGGCCAGGTCGAAGAGTTCGGCGTGGACGGCGGTCTCGGCGATGTCGACGCCGACCAGCGCGCCCCGGTCGGCGTTGACCGCGAGCCGCGCGCGGGGCCGGCCGCCGCTGGAGTCCTCGTGGCCCGCCTCGACGAGCACTCCGGCCTCCAGGAGTTCGGAGGTCAGGTTGGCGACGGTGGCGAAGGAGAGGCCGGTCGCGGCCGCGAGGTCCTGACGGCTGACGGCGTCGGATCCCGCGTAGAAGCGCCGCAGGACCTCGAAGCGGTTGAGACGGCGAATGTCCTGCGACGTCCGCTTGATCATGGATGCTGTCCTCCGCTGGTACGGCCCGGGTGGGGCCCCGTGGGTACGACCCGGGATGGGGCCCCGTCCCGCGATCTTATTCAAAGGGTTGGAAGAAGCGGCGGGCGGAATATTTACAACCGTTAGACGAACCCGTAGTTTTTCGAGTGCGCACCACCCGCCGACCGAGGAGGCCAGATGCAGCACCTCAGGGCCGTACCCTGCTCCCCCCTGCCCGGACGCCTGACCGAAGGACCCGTCTGGGACACCCGGCGCCAGGAACTGCTCTGGGTGGACATCCCCGAGGGCCTCGTCCACCGGGCCGTGCTCACCGAGGAGCAGGGACACCCCGACCTCGTCCCCGTCGTCACGCTCCGGTTCGACCGCCCCGTCGGCGCCGCCCTGCCCTGTGTCTCCGGAGCCCTGCTCGCCGCCGCGGGCACCTCCTTCCTGCGCCTGGAGCAGGACCGGCCGGTCACCGAGGCCGTCGAGATCGCCGCCCCCGTCCTCCCCGAGGACGGCCTGCCGCGCCGGATGAACGACGCCGCCGTCGACCCCGCCGGCCGGCTCCTCGCCGGGACCATGGCGTACGACGAGAGCCCCGGCGCGGGCGCCCTCTACCGCCTCGACGGCGAGGGCCTCGTCACCCTCGTCGACTCCGTCACCATCTCCAACGGCCTCGGCTGGAGCCCGGACGGCACCCGCCTCTACTACGCCGACAGCCCCACCGGCCGCGTCGACGCCTTCGCCTACGACACGCAGAAGGGCACCTTGAGCGACCGCCGCCCCTTCGCGGTCCTCGACCGCGGTGTGCCGGACGGCCTCACCGTCGACAGCGAGGGGCGCGTCTGGGTCGCCTCGTGGGGAGGCGGCGAGGTTCTCGCCTTCACCCCCGACGGCACCCTCCACGCGCGCGTGGAGGTCCCCGCCTCGCACGTCACCAGTTGTGCCTTCGCCGGACCAGGCCTCGACGTCCTGGTGATCACGACGGCGACGGAGGGCCTCGACGAGGAGCGGCGGCGCGCCGAGCCCGACGCGGGACGGCTGTTCGTCTGCCGCCCCGGCGCCACCGGACTGCCCCAGCCCCCGTACGCGGACCGCTGACCCGTGGGCCTGTCTTCCGGATCAGGCCCACCGCCGCACCCTCCCCGCACCAAGGAAGAAGCAGCGCACCATGACCGCCCCTCAGCAGACGGCCGGCCGGCCGGACGGATCCGCCCCGTCCGACGGACTCCGCGCCGCCCTCGCCGCCGCACCCGTCATCGCGATCCTCCGCTCCACCTCCGCGACCCGCTTCGCCGAAGTCACCGACACCCTCCTGGCCTCCGGGGTCCGCGCCGCCGAGTTCACCCTCACCACCCCCGGCGTGCTCGACGCCCTGCGCGAGTACGCCGCCGACGCCCCGCCCGGGCTCGCCCTCGGCGCCGGTACGGTCACCACGCCCGCCGAGGCCCGGGCGGCCGTCGAGGCCGGGGCCACCTACCTCATCACCCCCACCACCTCCACCGAGGTCATCGCGGAGGCCGTCCGCCTGGGCGTCCCCGTGCTGCCCGGCGCGTACACCCCCACCGAGATCCTCACCGCCTGGCGGGCGGGCGCCACCATGGTGAAGCTCTTCCCCGCCGCCACCGGCGGACCCGAGTACCTCCGCGCCGTCCGCGCCCCGCTCCCCGACGTCCCCCTCGTACCGACGGGGGGCATCGGTGCCGCGGACGCCCCCGCCTACCTCGCCGCCGGCGCCACCGCGCTCGGCATCGGCGGCCCCCTCGTCGGGGACGCCTGCGAGGGCGGCTCCCTCGCCGCGCTGACCGAGCGCGCCGCCGCCTTCCTCGACGGGATACGCCGGGACGTGACAGCCCGATGACGGCCGGAAGCACGGCCGGAAGAACGGCCGGAAGCACCGCCGAAAGTACGGCCGGAAGCACCGCCGGGAGCGCGCTCAGGAGCGCGCCCGGAAGCGCGCCCGCCCTCGTCACCCTCGGCGAGGCCATGGCGGTCGTCGCCGCCACCGGACCCGGACCGCTCGCCACGGGCGCCCCCCTCCGCCTCGGCTGGGCCGGTGCCGAGGCGACCGTCGCCATCGGCGTCAGCCGCCTCGGCCACCGGGCCGCCTGGACCGGCCGGGTCGGCGAGGACGCCGCCGGTGCCATGGTCCTCGCGGGACTGCGCGCCGAGGACGTCGACGTGTCCGCCGCCCGTACGGACCCGGCGGCGCCCACCGGCCTGATGCTCCGTGAGCGCCGCACCGCCGACCGGCTCCGCGTCAGCTACTACCGGGCCGGGCTCGCCGGATCCCGGCTCGCGCCCGGAGACCTCGACGAGGCACAGATCACCGGGGCGCGGGTGCTGCACGTCACCGGCATCACCCCGGCGTTGAGCGACACCGCCCGCGCCGCCGTCGCCCGCGCCGTCGCGCTCGCCCGCGCCGCCGGGGTCACCGTCTCCTTCGACGTCAACCACCGCGAGCGCCTCTGGAGCCGCGCCGCCGCCGCCGAGGCGCTGGCAGGGCTCCTCCCGCAGGCCGACATCGTCTTCGCCGGACCCGAGGAGGCCTCCCTCTTCGTGTCCGACGACGTGCCCGAGGACGAGCCCGAGCGGATGGCCCGCGCCCTGACCCGGCTCGGGCCGGGGCAGGCCGTGCTCAAACTCGGCGCGCGAGGGGCCCTCGTGGCCACCGGAGACGGTGCCCTCCACGTCCGGCCCGCCGTCCCCGTCACCGCCGTCGACCCCGTCGGCGCGGGTGACGCCTTCGTCTCCGGCTATCTCGCCGCCGTCCTCGACGGCTCGCCGGTGGAGGAACGGCTGCGCCTCGCCGCGCTCTGCGGGGCCTTCGCGGTCTCGGTCCCCGGCGACTGGGAAGGCCTCCCGTGCCGTGCCGAACTCGGCCTGCTCACGGCCCAGGACATCACCCGCTGACGCGCCGCTCCCTCTCGTACCCGCACTCGGAAACACCAGGAACCCACGCCATGAACCGTTTCTCCGGACAGACCGCCGTCGTCACCGGCGCGGCCTCGGGCATCGGAGCGGCCAGTGCCGCCCGGCTCGCCGCCGAGGGCGCCGCCGTGGTCGTCTCCGACATCGCGGACGAGGCCGGCGAGGCCGTCGCCGCCGCCATCCGCGCCGACGGCGGCCGAGCCGCCTACGTCCGCTGCGACGTCTCCTCCGAGGCGGACTGGACCGCCCTGCGCGCCCAGGCGCACGCCCGCTTCGGCCCGGTGGGCATCCTCCACAGCAACGCCTTCACCCACACCCCCGCCGCCGCCCACGAACTCCCCGTCGCCACCTGGGACCGGGAGATGGCCGTCAACCTCCGCGCCCTCTACCTCGCGGCCCGCACCTTCCTCGACGACCTGCGCGCCGAGCGCGGCAGCGTCGTCGCCACCTCCAGCGTCCACGCCGACTTCGGCCTGCCCGGCTACCCCGCCTACGCCGCCGCCAAGGGCGGCATGTGCGCCCTGGTCCGCCAGTTCGCCGTCGAGTACGGGCCCGACGTGCGCTTCAACTCCGTCCTGCCGGGACCGATCCTCACCGACGTCTGGAACGACGTCGACGAGGAGGGCCGCCGGCTCTCCGCCGACGCCACCGCCCTCGCCCGCCTCGGCCGCCCCGAGGAGGTCGCGTCCGCCGTCGCGTTCCTCGCCTCCGCCGACGCCGCCTACATCACCGGAACCAACCTGGTCGTCGACGGCGGCTGGACCGTGAAGAAGGAGTCCAAGTGAAGATCACCTCCCTGCGCACCTACCTCGTCGCCCCGCGCTGGTGCTTCCTGCGCGTCGACACCGACGAGGGCGTCACCGGCTGGGGCGAGCCCGTCGTCGAGGGCCGCGCCCACACCGTGGCCGCCGCCGTCGAGGAGCTCTCCGACCACCTGATCGGCCAGGACCCGATGAAGATCGAGGACCACTGGCAGGTCCTCACCAAGGGCGGCTTCTACCGGGGCGGCCCGGTCCTCTCCAGCGCCGTCGCCGGCATCGACCAGGCCCTCTGGGACATCACGGGCAAGGCCCTCGGCGTGCCCGTGTGGCAGCTGCTCGGCGGCAACGTCCGCGACCGCGCCCGCGTCTACAGCTGGATCGGCGGCGACCGCCCCGACGAGGTCGCCTCCGAGGCCCTGGCCCGTAAGAACGAGGGCTTCACCGCGATCAAGATGAACGCCTCGGCGCAGCTGCGGCTCATCGACACCCCTGCCGCCACCCAGGCCATCGTGGACCGGGTCGCGTCCATCCGGGAGGCCGTCGGCGACGAGTTCGACATCGCCATCGACTTCCACGGGCGGCTCACCGCCCCGATGGCCCGCCGGGTCCTGCCGCTCCTGGAGCCGTACCTGCCCTTCTTCGTGGAGGAGCCGGTCGTCCCGGAGATGAGCGACCACATCGGCGACGTCGTCCGCTCCACCTCCGTCCCGATAGCCACCGGCGAACGCCTCTACTCCCGCTGGGACTTCAAGAAGGTCCTCGACCAGGGCATCGCGGTCGCGCAGCCGGACCTCTCGCACGCCGGCGGCATCTCGGAGGTGCGCAGGATCGCCGCGATGGCGGAGGCGTACGACGTCTCCCTCGCCCCGCACTGCCCGCTGGGCCCGATCGCGCTCGCCTCCTGCCTCCAGGTCGGCTTCGCCGCGCCGAACCTGCTGATCCAGGAGCAGAGTCTCGGCATCCACTACAACACCGGCTCCGACCTGCTCGACTACCTGGTCGACCCGTCGGTCTTCCGGTACGAGGACGGGCACGTGGGCCTGCCGACCGGGCCGGGCCTCGGGATCGAGGTCGACGCGAAGGCGGTCGAGCGGGCGGCCGAGGTGGGTCACCGCTGGCGCAACCCGGCCTGGCGCAGGGACGACGGCTCGCTCGCCGAGTGGTAGGCACGACAGGCGGAAGGGGCGGGCCCGTTCGCGGGCCCGCCCCTTCCTCATGGTGTGCCGGTCAGCGGTGGGCGAGCCAGCCCGCCGCGGGGAGCAGCCTGCTGTCGTAGTCGAACAGGGCCTGGTTCTCCCAGGCGTTGCCCGACGAGGGGTCGGTCGGGTCCCAGCCGTTGCCCGCGACGGCGGTCCAGGCCGGCTCCCAGTAGACGACGCCGAGGCCGCGGCCGTTCGGCACGGCCTCGACGACGTTCATGATGTCGCGCAGCCAGGCCGACTGCCCGGCCGGGCTCGCCGGGTAGCCGGGGATCAGCTCGGACGACAGGTCGATGATGTTCTCGTGGGAGTCCTCGCTGTCGAGACGGAACGGGTACGCGGTCTCGACGACCATGACCTTCTTGCCGTAACGGGCCGAGATGTCGTCCAGGTTGGTCTGGAGCGCGGAGAGCGCGCCGTGCCAGTAGCCGTAGAAGGAGAGGGCGATGACGTCGTAACTCACGCCCTGCGCCTTCGCGTTGTCGAACCACGTGCGGTAGAGGGTGTTGTCGCCGCCGTTGGCGAGGTGCAGGGCGATCTGCGTGGTCGACGAGACCGCCTTGGCCGCCGAGATGCCGGACTTGAGCAGCCCGCCGAGCTGGGACCAGTTGGACGTGGAACCCTCGGGCCAGAGCATGCCGGTGTTGATCTCGTTGCCGATCTGCACCATGTCGGCCGTGGTGCCCTGTGCCTTCAGGGCGTTCAGGACGTCGTACGTGTGGTTGTAGACGTCCGTGGTCAGCTGGGAGTACGAGTGTCCCGTCCAGGCGGCGGGCTTGCTCTGGGCGCCCGGATCGGCCCAGACGTCCGAGTAGTGGAAGTCGACGAGGAGCTTCATGCCCTGCGCCTTGATGCGCTTGGCGGTGGCGAGGACGCGCGCCTTGTCGTTGTAGCCGTCGGCCGGGTTCACCCACACCTTGAGGCGGCCGTAGGTCGCGCCCGCGTTCTTCAGGATGGCGACCGGGTCACCGTTGACGCCCGCGGCGGTGCGGTAGGTGCCGCCGAGGTCCTCGTTCTTCTTGAGGGCCGAGAGGTCGACGCCCTTGACCGCGAGCCCGGTCGTGCCGGAGGTGAAGGTGAGGTCGTCGACGTTCAGCCAGTTCCCGGCCCTGGCATCGGAGTTGACGCTGACGGTGCAGCCGCCGCCGACCACCTTGACGGAGGTGACGAGCCGTATCCAGGCGCCGTTCGAGGTCACCGGGAGGTCGGTGCGCTGTTCCGCCGAGCCGCAGTTGCGCAGGGCGAGGTAGGCCGCGTTCTGGCCGCCGCCCGAGCGCACCCAGGCGCTCAGCGTGTACGTGCCGTCGGTGAGCCCGGAGAGGTACTGGTACGTCTCCACCTTGTACGCGGAGGCCGACCAGTGGCTGAGGCGGTAGCCGCCGCTGTGGCCCCCGGCCTCGGTGAACGAGGCCGCGTTCTGGCCGGCGGCCGAGTAGGTGGACCAGCCGGCCGGGGTGGCGGTCCCGGCGGCGTCGCTCTCGAACCCGGCGTTGGTGAGGGTGGCGGCGGCCTCGGCCTCCTGTGCGGCGGGCAGCGGGGCCAGGAGCAGGGCGCCCAGCGCGGCGGCGACGGCCGCGGCGCGCAGACGGAAGCGGCTTCTGGGAGTGGTGCGGTGCATCGTCGAGTCCCTTTCGACGGTGGCGGATGTGAGGTGTGGTGCGGTGGTTCCTCGCGGTGGTACGGCTCACCCGGGGGCGGCGCAGCGGGTGCGGGCCGCCCCCGGGGAGATCGGGGGCCCCGGCGGCAGGGCCGGGGGAGGAGTGGTGCGGCCGGGCGTCGCGGATGGTGCGGTCGGGCGTCGCGGGTGATGCGGTCGGGCGTCGAGGCGTGGTGCGGTCAGCCGTCGAGGCGTACGACCCTGACGGCGCCGGCCGGGACGGTGAGCTCGCCGGCCACGGGGGCGCCGTCGGCGAGGAGTTCCGTCCCGGTGCCGTCGAGCGGCACCACGGCGTCCTCGGTGGAGTGGTTGAGCGCGAAGAGGTACTGCTGCCCGCCCTCCCCGGCGCGGCGCACCACCTCCACGTCCCGGGGGAGCGCGGCGCGGGGGGCGACCCCGGCGTCCTCGCAGGCGGCGGCGACGATCGCGTCGAGCGAGGCCGCGTCGAGGCGGGTGGAGACGTACCAGGCGGTGCCCCGGCCGAGCCGGTTCCGGGTGACCGCGGGCCCGCCGGCGGCCGGCCCGTCCGCGTACGTCCACACGGTCTCGGCGCCCCCCGGCCGGACGAACTCCGTCCACACGTCGCCGGTGAGCGAGGCGCCGTCCGGCCCCTCGATCCGTACCCGCCGGTCGTCGAGGAGCGGCGACCACTCCTCCACGGTCAGGCCGAGGACGTCCCGCAGGGCGCCGGGGTAGGCCCCGGGGTGCACGGCGTCGTGCTCGTCGACGATGCCGGAGAAGTACGAGACGACGAGGGTGCCGCCGTTCTCGACGTACTCGCGGAGGTTCTGTCCGGCGGCCTCGGTCATGAGGTAGAGCGCGGGCACGACGACCAGCGGGTAGGCCGAGAGGTCGGCCTCGGGGTGGGCGAAGTCGACGGTGAGGTGCCGGTCGTAGAGGGTCTCGTAGAAGCTGTCGGCGCGCTCGCGGGCGTCGTGGGCCTCGTTCGGCCGCCACTCCAGGCCCTGCGCCCACCAGGAGTGCCAGTCCCAGAGCACGGCGACGTCGGGGACGGTCCGGGTGCCGCGCACCTCGGCGAGCGCGTCCAGGCCGGTGCCGAGCGCGACGACCTCGCGCCAGATCCGGGTGTCGGTGCCGCCGTGCGGGACCATCGCGGAGTGGAACTTCTCGGCGCCGCGCCGGGACTGGCGCCACTGGAAGAACATGGCGCCCTCGGAGCCGCGGGCGACGTGGGCGAGGGAGTTGCGGGCCATCTCGCCGGGGCGCTTGGCCGGGTTGCGCGGCTGCCAGTTGACGCCGCTCGTGGAGTGTTCGAGCAGCAGCCAGGGCGCGCCGCCGGCGACGGAGCGGGTGAGGTCGGCGGCCATGGCGAGGTTGACGTGGGTGCGGCGGCCGTCGGTGATCAGGTAGTGGTCGTTGGTGACGAGGTCGACCTCGCGGCCCCAGGCCCAGTAGTCGAGGGAGTCGCACTGGCTGAGGGCGGTCATGAAGTTGGTGGTGACGGGGATGCCGGGCGCGAGCTCGTGGAGGATGTCCCGTTCCGCCCGGAAGTTCTCGCGGAGGGTGGTGTCGGCGAAGCGGCGGTAGTCGAGCTGCTGGGCCGGGTTGCCGACGGTGGGGGTGACCCGGGGCGGGTCGATCTCCTCGTACGAGCCGTAGCGCTGTCCCCAGAAGGCGGTGCCCCAGGCCTCGTTCACGGCCTCCACCGAGCCGTACGTCCGGTCCAGCCAGCGGCGGAAGTGGGCGGCGCAGTTGTCGCAGTAGCAGGCGCTGACGGGGACGCCGTACTCGTTGTGGACGTGCCAGAGGGCGAGCGCGGGGTGGCTGCCGTAGCGGCGGGCCAGCTCGGTGGTGATCCGGGCGGCGGCCTCGCGGTAGGCGGGGGAGCTGTGGCAGATCGCCCCGCGGGAGCCGTACGAGTAGCGGATTCCCTCGGCGGTGACGGGCAGGGCCTCCGGGTGGGCGCGGTAGAACCAGGCGGGCGGCGCCACGGTCGGCGTGCCCAGGTCGACCCGGACGCCGTGCTCGTGGAGCAGGTCGAGGAGCCGGTCGAGCCAGTCGAAGTCGTAGCGGCCCGGCTCCGGTTCCAGGAGGGCCCAGGAGAAGATCCCGACGCTCACCATGGTGACGCCGGCCTCCCGCATGAGCCGGACGTCCTCCTGCCAGACGCTTTCCGGCCACTGTTCGGGGTTGTAGTCCCCGCCGAACGCGAGCCGGTGCAGGCCCTTGGGAGTGGTCTGCGACATGAGTATCTCCTGAGACGTCGAACGAGGAAAGCTTCGTTCCACTGGGAACGTGCACACACCGGGTCTCGATGCGGCAACGCAACATAACCGCACATGAACAACCATTGACAAGTGTCCGGAACATTTCTCTACTGTGAACGCTCACAGATGCATGGCCGGCCCTCCGTCCGCGGAAGAGGCCCCTTTCGGTCAGGGAGAAACAACCCCATGCCCCACATCACGCGCCGCGGCCTCGCCGCCGCCACCGCCGTCCTCGTCGGCGCCACCGCGCTCACCGCCTGTGGATCCGACTCCGGCGACGGGGCGGGCGCGGGTTCCGGCCCCGTCAAGCTCACCTACTGGGCCTGGGCGCCCGGCATGGACAAGGTCGCCGCCCTCTGGAACGCCGAGCACCCCGACATCCAGGTCACGGTGCAGAAGCAGGCCTCGGGCGACGACCTCGTCACCAAGATCATCACCGCCACGAAGGCCCACAAGGGTCCCGACCTGGTGCAGGCCGAGTACCAGGCGCTGCCGACCCTGGTCTCCAACGACGCCCTCGCGGACATCGCTCCCGAGGTCCAGGGCGTCAAGGACGAGTTCGCCCCGGGCATCTGGCAGCAGACCACCTTCGGCGGCGAGGCCGTCTACGCGCTGCCGCAGGACTCCGGCCCGTTGATGTTCTTCTACCGCGAGGACCTCTTCAAGCAGTACGGCCTGACCGTCCCCACCACGTGGGACGAGTTCGCCGAGACCGCCCGCGCCCTCAAGAAGAAGGCGCCGAAGAAGGCCCTGACCACCTTCTCCGCCAACGACGCCGGCCTCTTCGCCGGCCTCTCCCAGCAGGCCGGCGCCAAGTGGTGGACCTTCGAGGGCGACACCTGGAAGGTCGGCATCGACGACCCCGCCACCCGGAAGGTCACCGACTTCTGGGGCGGCCTGGTCGCCGAGGGCGCCGTCGACAACCAGCCGATGTACACGCCCGCCTGGAACAAGGCCCTCAACACCGGCGAGCAGCTCGCCTGGGTCAGCGCCGTGTGGGCCCCCGGCACCCTGACCACCGCCGCTCCCGACACCAAGGGCAAGTGGGCCATGGCCCCGCTCCCGCAGTGGAACAAGGGCGAGAACGCCACCGGCAGCTGGGGCGGCTCCTCCACGGCCGTCACCACCGACTCCAAGCACAAGGAGGCCGCCGCGAAGTTCGCCACCTGGCTGAACACCGACCCCAAGGCCCTGGAGGCCCTGGTCAGGGAAAGCGGCATCTACCCGGCCGCCACCGCCGCCCAGACCAGCGGCGCCCTCGCGCAGGCCCCCGCCTTCTTCCCGAACCAGGCCGACTTCTACACTCGCGCCGCCGAGATAGCGAAGACCACCGCACCGGCCGCCTGGGGCCCCAACGTGAACGTCGCCTACACGTCCTTCAAGGACGAGTTCGGCAAGGCCGCCAAGGCGAAGTCCGGCTTCGACGCCGCCCTCGCCAAGGTCCGGACGGCCACCGTCGCCGACCTGTCGAAGCAGGGCTTCGAGGTCGCCAAGTGACACAGCCCCCCAAGGGCGCACGCAGGTCGTACGGGGTCAAGGCGGCCCCGTACGGCTTCCTCCTCCCCGCAGGCGTCCTCTTCGTCCTCTTCTTCGCCCTGCCCATCGGCTACGCCCTCTGGCTCAGCTTCCACAAGGTCCGGATCAAGGGACTCGGCCTCGGCAAGGGTGCCAAGACCGAGGTCTGGGCCGGCCTGGAGAACTACACCTCCGCCCTCACCGACTCCGAACTCCTCGGCAGCGCCCTGCGCGTCCTCGGCTACGGTGCGATCGTCGTCCCCGTGATGCTCGGCCTGGCACTGTTCTTCGCGCTCCTGCTCGACTCCGAGCGCGTCCGGGGCCGCTCCTTCGCCCGGCTCGCGATCTTCCTGCCGTACGCCGTCCCCGGCGTCATCGCGGCCGTCCTCTGGGGCTTCCTCTACCTCCCGGACGTCAGCCCGTTCCTCTTCCTCCTGGAGAAGGCCGGACTGCCGCAGCCCGACCTCATGGACGGCGGACCGCTCTACCTCGCGATGTCGAACATCGCCGTCTGGGGCGGTACCGGCTTCAACATGATCGTCATCTACACCGCGCTGCGCTCCCTGCCCGCCGAGGTGTACGAGGCCGCCAAGCTCGACGGCTGCTCCGAGCTCCAGATCGCGCTCCGCATCAAGATCCCGATGGTGGTCCCCTCGCTGGTGCTCACCTTCTTCTTCTCGATCATCGCGACCCTCCAGGTCTTCAACGAGCCCATGACGCTCAAGCCGCTCACCAACGGCATCCCGAGCACCTGGAGCCCCCTCATGAAGGTCTACAGCGACGCGTTCACCGGCGGGAACATCTACGCCGCCTCGGCCACCGCCGTCGTGCTCGCCCTCGCCACCTTCGCGCTCTCCTTCGCGCTCCTCAGGATCTCCAACCGCCGCACCACACAAGGAGCAACCCGATGACCGGGCTCGCCTCCCCGACCGTCCGCAAGGACGCCCCGGCCGCCGGCACCACCCCCGGCGTCCCGCAGGGCCCTCCCGCCCCGCGGCGCACCGCCCTCCTGCCCACGGCAGCCCTCGTCCTGGGCGCGCTGTACTGCCTGCTGCCCGTCGCCTGGGTCCTGGTCGCCGCCACCAAGCCGGCCTCCGACCTCTTCTCCACCTTCACCTTCCTCCCCGGCAACGGCCTCGGCGACAACGTCTCCGACCTCACCGCCTACCGGGAGGGCATCTACTGGCGCTGGATGGGCAACTCCGTCCTCTACGCGGGACTCGGCGCCGTCCTGTCCACCGTCGTCTCCGCGTTCGCCGGATACGCCCTCGCCGTCTACCGCTTCCGCGGCCGCGAGGCCTTCTTCAACATCATGCTCACCGGCGTCCTCATGCCCCCGGTCATCCTCGCCATCCCGCAGTACCTGCTCATGGCCGGGGCCGACCTGACGGACACGTACGCCTCCGTGCTGCTGCCGCTGGTCCTCTCCCCGTACGGCGTCTACCTCGGCCGCATCTACGCCGAGGCCGCCATCCCCATGGAGCTCGTCGAGGCGGGCCGCGTGGACGGTGCGGGGGAGTGGCGGATCTTCCTGCGCGTCGCCGTCCCGATGATGTCCCCGGGCCTGGTGACGATCTTCCTCTTCCAGTTCGTCGCCATCTGGAACAACTTCCTGCTGCCGTTCATCATGCTCGGCGACGACGAGAAGTTCCCCATGACCGTCGGCCTGTTCACCCTGCTCAAGCAGGGCGCGAGCCAGCCCTCCCTCTACAACCTCGTGATCACCGGCGCGCTCCTCGCCGTCGTCCCGCTCATCGCCCTGTTCCTCGTCATCCAGCGCTTCTGGAGCCTCGACCTGCTCTCCGGCGCCGTAAAGTCCTGAGCACAGGGGATCGAGGGGAAACACACAGCATGAGCACAGCAGCGAGCAGGCGCCGCCCGGCGACCATCCACGACGTGGCCCGCGAGGCGGGCGTCTCGCGCGGCACCGTCTCCCGCGTCCTCAACGGCGGCCACTACGTCAGCCCGACGGCGAAGGCGGCCGTCGACGCCGCGATCCGAAGAACGGGCTACGTCGTCAACCGGCACGCCCGCTCGCTGATCACCGGCAAGTCCGACTCCGTCGCCTTCCTCCTCACCGAACCGCAGGAGCGCTTCTTCGAGGACCCCAACTTCAACGTGCTGCTCCGCGCCTGCACCCAGGCGCTCGCCGCCCAGGACATCCCGCTGCTCCTGATGATCGCGGGCACCGAGGACGAGCGCCGCCGCAACCTCCGCTACATCGAGGCCGGGCACGTCGACGGCGTCCTCCTCGTCTCCAGCCACTCCGGTGACCCCGTGGTGGCCCGGCTGCACGAGGCCGGCGTCCCCGTCGTCGCCTGCGGCAAGCCGCTCGGTCAGACCGCCAAGATCGGCTACGTCGCGGCCGACGACCGCGACGGCGCCCGCGACATGGTCCGCCACCTGTACGCCTCCGGGCGGCGCCGGATCGCCACCGTCACCGGACCGCTCGACACCCCCGGCGGGGTGGAGCGCCTCGCCGGCTACCGCGAGACGCTCGCCGAGTGCGGACTGCCCGCCGACGAGACGCTGATCGCCTCCGGCGACTACAGCCGGGCCAGCGGCGAGGACGCGGCCCGCGCGCTCCTGGAGCGCGCCCCGGACATCGACGCCGTCTTCGTCGCCTCCGACCTGATGGCACAGGGCGCCCTCGACGCATTCGCCCGCGCGGGCGTCCGGGTCCCCGGGGACATCGCCGTGGGCGGCTTCGACGACTCCCCCGCGGCCCTGTCCTCCCGGCCCTCGCTCACCACCATCCGGCAGCCGTGGGACCGGATCAGCTCCGAGATGGTGCGCATGCTCCTGGCCCGGATAGCGGGTGACGACCCGTCGGCGGTGATCCTGCCGACGGAACTCGTCCACCGCGAATCGGCGTAGAGCCGCCCGGCGGCCTGGCGCGGCGCGGCCCGGCCCGGTCCGAGCCGGCGCGGCCCGGCTCGGCGCGGCCCGTCCGGCCTGGTCTGGCGCGGCGCGGTCCGACACGGCTTGGCGCGGCCGACACGGCCCGGCCGGTCTGGCTCGGCCCGACGCGGCTCTACCCGGCGCGGCCTGGTCCCGTCCGGCCCGGCGCGGCCCGTCCGGCCCGGCGCGGCCCGTCCGGCTTGGCTCGGTCCGGATCGACAAACGGCTCCCGGTCGCGTCGTACGGGCCGTGCGTGTGTACGTGTCGCACGCGTAAGCGGCCGGACTCCTCGGGGGCCGGCCGCTTGGGCACTGTCCGGCGGGTCATGGACGGGGTCGCGGCATCTGGTGCATGGGCCTCCCCGGGCCCGCAGAGCCCAGGGACGCGGCGAGGTGCCGTGCCAGATGTCGCGGCCTGTCCGACCCTGATCCGCCGGACAGGGCCTACGCGCCTCACGCGCCGGTCATCAGGGCGACGGCGTCGACGGGTACGGGCCCGGGGACGTCCTCGACGGCGCTCGTCTCCGGGACGACACGCGTCACGGGTTCCTCGAAGACGGTTCGAGCCGGGCGGCGGCCGCCTCCCAGGCGGCGCCGTCGCGGTGGTCCTCGCGCGGCACGTAGTGCCGCAGGGCCTGGGTGCCCGCGACGAGGTCCCGCATCGAGGCGAGGTCGCCGACGAGCCCGGCGGCGCGGGCCTGGACGAGGACGTTCCCGAGAGCCGTGGCCTCGACGGGACCCGCGACGACGGGAAGCCCGGTGGCGTCCGCCGTCAGCTGGCACAGCAGCGCGTTCCGGGCTCCGCCGCCCACCAGATGCACCCGGGTGATCTCCCGGCCCGCCAGCTCGGCCGCCTGCCGCAGGGTGCGCCGGTGGGCGAGGGCCAGGCTCTCCAGGACGCAGCGGACCACCGCCCCCGGACTCCCGGGCGGGGGCTGCCCGGTCCGGCGGCAGTACGCCCGTATCCGCTCCGGCACGTCGCCGGGGGCCAGGAACTCCGGCGCGTCCGGGTCGACGACGGCCGCGAACGGCTCCGCGCGCGCCGCCGCCGCGAGCAGCTCGTCGAGCCCGGCGGTCCGCCCCTGCCCCTCCCAGGTGCGGCGGCACTCCTCCAGGAGCCACAGGCCCATGATGTTGCGCAGGAAGCGGACGGTTCCGTCGACCCCGCGCTCGTTGGTGAAGTCGGCCGCCCTGGCCTCCTCCGTCAGCACCGGGGACTCCAGCTCGAGACCGGCCAGCGACCAGGTGCCGCAGGAGAGGTAGGCGAAGTTCCGGCCCTCGGCGGGGACCGCGACGACGGCCGACGCGGTGTCGTGCGAGGCGACCGTCGTCACCGGCGTCCCGGCGTCCAGACCGGTGTACTCGGAGACGTACGGCAGCAGCACGCCCGCCGGATCGCCGGGCGCCCGCAGCGGCGGCAGCAGACCGGGGTCGATCGCGAGCCGGTCGAGCAGCCCGGCGGACCAGCCGCCCGCACGCGCGTCGAAGAGGCCCGTGGTGGAGGCGTTGGTCTCCTCGGCGCCGACCGTCCCCGTCAGCCAGTGGACGAACAGGTCAGGCATCAGCAACAGCGTCCTCGCCGAACCCAGTTGGACGCTTCCGGCGGCCGACGCGAGCTGGAAGACCGTGTTGAACGGCAGGCGCTGGAGACCGGTGACCCGGTACAGCTCCGCCGCGCCCACCCGTTCCCCGACCTTCTCGGCCGCGCCGTCGGTACGCCCGTCACGGTAGTGGTACGGCGCGCCGAGCAGAGCGCCGTCCGCGTCGAGGAGGCCGTAGTCCACCGCCCAGGTGTCGACGCCCACGGAGGCCACGCCACCGGAACGGGCGGCGACGCGCAGCCCGTCCAGGACGCCCTGGAAGAGCGCGAGGACGTCCCAGCGCAGCCCGTCGGGCAGCCGGACCGGGGTGTTGGGGAAGCGGTGGGCCTCGGTGAGTTCCAGCCGGCCGGGGCCGACCCGGCCGAGCATCACCCGGCCGCTCGTCGCACCGAGGTCCGCCGCCGCGAAGACGTCCCGGGGCCGGTGCCCGCGCGCCGGGACGCCCGGGGAGGAACGCCCGCGCGCCGGGACGCTCCGGGAGGAACGCCCGCTCACCGGAGGAAGGCCGCGGCCACGCCCGCGTCCACCGGCACGTGGAGGCCGGTGGTGTGGCTCAGGTCGCCGCCGGTCAGCGCGAAGACCGCGTTGGCCACGTGCTCCGGCAGCACCTCCCGCTTGAGCAGCGTGCGCCCCGCGTAGAACGCGCCGAGCTCCTCCTCCGCGATGCCGTACGTCGCCGCCCGCTGCGCCCCCCAGCCGCCTGCGAAGATCCCGGAGCCGCGTACCACCCCGTCCGGGTTGACACCGTTGACCCGGATGCCGTGCTCCCCCAACTCTGCTGCAAGGAGGCGTACTTGATGGGCCTGATCGGCCTTGGTGGCCGAGTAGGCGATGTTGTTCGGACCGGCGAAGACCGCGTTCTTGGAGGCGATGTAGACGATGTCCCCGCCGAGCCCCTGCCCGATCATGAGCCGCGCCGCCTCCCGGGAGACCAGGAAGGAGCCCCGGGCCATGATGTCGTGCTGGAGGTCCCAGTCCCGCGCGGTGGTCTCCAGGAGCGGCTTCGAGACGGAGATCCCCGCGTTGTTGACGACCAGGTCGACCCCGCCGAAGGCGAGCAGCGCCGCCCGGAACGCCGCGCCGATCTGCTCCTCCGACGTGACGTCCACGGTGACCGCCACCGCCCGGTCGGGCCCGCCCAGCTCGTCGGCGACGGCGGCCGCGTTGTCACCGTTCAGGTCGGCGACCACCACGCAGGCGCCCTCCGCGACGAGCCGGTGCGCGATGGCCCGCCCGATGCCGCTGCCCGCCCCCGTCACGAGCGCCACCCTCGTCGCGAGGGGCCGGGGCTTCGGCATCCGCCGCAGCTTGGCCTCCTCGAGGTCCCAGTACTCGATCCGGAACTTCTCCGACTCCTCGATCGGCGCGTACGAGGAGACCGCCTCGGCGCCCCGCATGACGTTGATCGCGTTGACGTAGAACTCGCCGGCCACGCGCGCGGTCTGCTTGTCCCGGCCGAAGGAGAACATGCCCACCCCGGGCACGAGCACGATCGCCGGGTCGGCGCCCCGCATCGCCGGTGAGTCCTCGGTGGCGTGCCGCGCGTAGTAGGCGGCGTACTCCTCGCGGTACGCGGTGTGCAGTTCGCGCAGCCGGTCCACCGCCCGGTCGAGCGGCACGTCGGCGGGCAGGTCGAGGACGAGCGGCCGGACCTTGGTCCGCAGGAAGTGGTCGGGGCAGGACGTCCCCAGGGCGGCGAGCCGCGGGTGCTCGGCGCGGGCCAGGAAGTCGAGCACCGCGTCGGAGTCGGTGAAGTGCCCGACCTGCGGGTGGTCCTGGGAGGCGAGCCCCCGTACGTACGGGGCGAGGGCGGCGGCCCGCTCCCGGCGCGCGTCCTCGGCGAGCGGCTCGTACCCCTCGACCACCGGCCCGAAGGGCTCGGGGCGGCCCCGCTCGACGAGGAAGGCCTCGGCGGTCCGGATGATGTGCAGCGCGTTGCGCTCGCACTCCTCCGAGGTGTCGCCCCAGGCGGTGATGCCGTGCCCGCCGAGGACGCAGCCGATCGCCCGGGGGTTGGCCGCCCTGACCGCGGCGATGTCCAGACCCAGCTGGAAGCCGGGCCGGCGCCACGGCACCCAGACCACCGTGTCGCCGAAGCAGTCGGCGGTCAGCTTCTCCCCGTCGGCGGCGCACGCGAGCGCGATCCCCGCGTCCGGGTGCAGATGGTCGACGTGGGCGGCCTCCACGAGACCGTGCATGGCGGTGTCGATGGACGGGGCCGCGCCCCCCTTCCCGTACAGGCAGTGGTCGAAGGCGGCGACCATCTCGTCCTCGCGCTCCACCCCCGGGTAGACGTCGACGAGTGCGCGGAGCCGGTCGAGGCGGAGCACCGCGAGTCCGTCCTCGGTGAGCGTGCCCAGGTCGCCGCCGGAGCCCTTGACCCACATGAGGTCGGCCGGACGGCCGGTCACGGGGTCGGCGACGGAGCCCTTGGCGGAGGCGTTGCCGCCCGCGTAGTTGGTGGTGCGGGGATCGGCGCCGAGCCGGTGGGCGCGTTCCAGGAGGGCGGCGACTTCGGGCGGGGTGGCGGAGGCCATGGTGGATCTTCCTTCGGGGCGGGTGGGAGGGACCGGGGCGGATGGGTGAGAGGGGAGGGGAGGGGAAGGGCTACGCGCCCCAGCCGGCCTGCCGGCCGCCGACGCGTTCGGTGGCGATCCGCTCCTGCCGTCCGGAGCGGAGGTAGGCGGCGACCGGGTCCGGGTCGAGGCCCCGCTCCTCGCGCAGCGCGCGCAGCAGGGGCCGTACGTCGGTGTCGTAGGCGTCCATCAGGACGGCGTTGGCGCCGAGCACGTCACCGTTCCGCTGCGCGGCGGCGAGGGCCTCGCCGTCGACGAGCAGAGCCTTGGCGGTGGCCTCCTGGACGTTGGCCACCGAGCGGATCACCGCGGGGACCTTCTCCTCGATGTTGTGGCACTGGTCGAGCATGAAGGCGATGCCCGCCGCGGGATCGAGGCCGCCGTTGCGGACGACCTCGTGCATGATCCGGAAGAGCTGGAAGGGGTCGGCGGCGCCGGCCATCAGGTCGTCGTCCGCGTAGAACCGCGAGTTGAAGTCGAAGCCGCCGAGCCGCCCCTCCCGGAGCAGCAGGGCGACGATGAACTCGATGTTGGTGCCCGGCGCGTGGTGGCCGGTGTCCACGACCACCCGGGCCTTCGGGCCCAGCTTGAGGCAGTGCGCGTACGCGGTGCCCCAGTCGGGCACGTCGGTGGTGTAGAAGGCGGGCTCGAAGAACTTGTACTCCAGGAGCATCCGCTGGTCGTCCCCCAGCCGGCCGTAGACCTCGGCGAGTGCCTCGGCCAGCCGCTCCTGGCGGGCCGTGACGTCGTCCTGGCCGGGGTAGTTGGTGCCGTCGGCGAACCACAGCTTCAGATCCGTCGAACCGGTGGCGTCCATGATGTCGACGCACTCGAGGAGGTGGTCGACGGCCTTGCGGCGCACCTTCGCGTCCGGGTGGCAGACGCTGCCGAGCCGGTAGGCGTCGTCCTGGAAGGTGTTGGAGTTGATCGCGCCCAGCTCCAGGCCGCGCTCCTTCGCGTACGCGGCGAGGGCGGCCCAGTCGTCGACCCGGTCCCAGGGGATGTGGAGGGACACCTTGGGGGCGATGCCGGTGTAGGCGTGCACCTGTGCCGCGTCGTCGAGCTTCTCGTACGGGTCACGGGGCACGCCCGGCCGCGCGAACACCTTGAACCGGGTCCCGGAGTTTCCGTAGCCCCAGGAGGGCGTCTCGATCCGCTGCGCGGCGAGTGCGGCCTTCACGGCGGCGATGTCGGGCATGTTCACCTCGGGACTTGTCGGGGCATGAAATGAATCGATTCAGTCTTCGGTGGAAGCTAGCCATCGTCCGTGATGTCGTCAAGACTCTTGACCGTGATCTCCCTCAGGACCTAGCGTCCTGCTCCACAGAAATGAAACATTTCATTAGGACGAACCGGAGACCGGAGGACGTACATGCGGCGGGTCTGCTTCCTGCTCAAGGTCCGGGCCGAGCGCGTGGCGGAGTACCGGGCGCGCCACACGGAGGTCTGGGACGGCATGCTCACGGCGCTCTCCGCCGCCGGCTGGCACAACTACTCCCTGTTCCTCCGCGAGGACGGGCTCCTCGTCGGCTATCTGGAGACGCCCGACTTCGACCGGGCGCGGGCCGCGATGGAGGCCACCGAGGTCAACGCCCGCTGGCAGGCGGAGATGGCGGAGTTCTTCGAGGAACTCGACGGGCAGGCGCCCGACGCCGCCATGCGCCCGCTGACCGAGGTCTTCCACCTCGCGTGAGCCGTCCGGGGCGACGGGCCGGCGCGGAACGGCCGCATAGGATGAAACGCGGGGCGGGACCCCGCCCGGGCGGGGCGGCAGGGGCAGGACGGACCAGGTGGGACGGATGACGGACACCGCGCGGACAACCGGGAACGGCGGACACGCCGACAGCGGCGGGAGCGCGAGGGGCGCCGGGCGGGCCGGAGGAGCCGGGGGAGCCGGGCGGGAATCCAAGGCCGGGCAGACCGGAGGCGCCGGACGGGCCGCGAACACCGGGCAGGCCGGGGGCGCCGGGCAGGCCGCGCCCGCCGGGGGCGTCGGCAGCGTCGGCATCAAGGACGTGGCGCGCGAGGCGGGAGTCTCCGTCGGCACCGTCTCCAACGTGATCAACCAGCCGGACCGGGTCTCGCCCGCGACGCTCCAGCACGTGCGACGGGTCATCGCCCGCCTCGGCTACGTGCGCAGCGAGTCCGCCCGCCAGCTCAGGGCCGGCCGCAGCCGGATCATGGCGCTGCTCGTCCTCGACATGGGCAACCCCTTCTTCGTCGACATCGCCCGTGGGGCCGAGCGCACCGCCCGTGCGGCCGGCCTGCGCGTCATGGTCTGCAACAGCGACCAGAGCCCCCGTGACGAGGCCGACTACCTCGCCCTCTTCGCCGAGCAGCGCGTCCGGGGCGTCCTCGTCACCCCGGCCGACCCCAGCGGGGCGAACCTGCGGGAGTTCCGGCGCCACGGCATCCCGTCCGTGCTCGTCGACCGGGTGGCGGCCGACGGGGCCGGCTGCTCCGTCTCCGTCGACGACGTCGTCGGCGGCTCCCTGGCGATCCGGCACCTCGTCGCCACGGGACACCGGTCCTTCGCGTACGTCAGCGGACCGTCCCACCTCCAGCAGGTCCGCGACCGGCGCGAGGGGGCCCTGCTCGCGCTCGCCGAGGCCGGGCTGCCCGCCTCGGCGCTCCGGGACATCCCGGCCGAGCGCCTCGACGTGACCTCGGGCCGGGACGCCGGCTCGCGGCTGCTCGGTCTCCCCGACCGTCCGACCGCCGTCTTCTGCGCCAACGACCTGCTGGCCCTCGGCGTGCTCCAGGCGCTGTACGCGGCGGGGGTCCGGGTCCCGGAGGACATGGCCATCGTCGGCTACGACGACATCGAGTTCGCCGCGGCCGCGACCGTACCGCTGACGTCCGTACGACAGCCGGCCCTCACGCTCGGGGCGAAGGCGGCCGAACTCCTCCTGGAGGAGACCGGCGAACAGGCGGCCGACCACCGGCACGAGCACGTCGTGCTCCAGCCGGAACTGGTCGTCCGCCGCTCGACGCTCGCCGGTCACTGACCCCCGTACGGAGCCGTCCCCGGAGGCCCCCGTACGGAGACGTCCTCAGCGGACGCCGAGCAGGTGCTCCAGAGCCAGCTGGTCCAGGTGCTCGAAGGCCATCGAGCGGGCCGCCGCCGCGTCCGGGTCGAAGGCCTCGTACGCCGTGGGGTCGGCGAGCAGGGCGGCGAGGCCGTCCGAGGCGGTGGGCTGGGCCAGTTCGTCCAGGCGGGAGGCGGCGAGCGCCGCGACGACGTCCGGGTCGGCGCGGAAGGCCGCCGCGCGCTCCTTGAGGATCAGGTAGTTGCGCATGCAGTTCTTCGCGGACTCCCACACCCCGTCGAAGCCGTCCGTGCGCACCGGCTTGAAGTCGAAGTGACGCGGCCCTTCGTACCCGGCCGTCTCCAGGAGGTCCACCAGCCAGAAGGCCTGGCGCAGGTCGCCCGCGCCGAAGCGGAAGTCCTGGTCGTACTTGATGCCGGACTGGCCGTTGAGGTCGATGTGGAAGAGCTTGCCCGCCCACAGGGCCTGGGCGATGCCGTGCGGGAAGTTGAGGCCGGCCATCTGCTCGTGGCCGGTCTCCGGGTTCACGCCGACGAGCTCGGGGCGCTCCAGGCGCTCGATGAAGGCCAGGGCGTGGCCGATGGTGGGCAGCAGGATGTCGCCGCGCGGCTCGTTGGGCTTGGGCTCGATGGCGAAGCGCAGGTCGTAGCCCTGCTCGGTGACGTACTGGCCGAGCAGGTCGAAGGCCTCCTTCATCCGGTCGAGCGCGACCCGGACGTCCTTCGCCGCGCCGGACTCGGCGCCCTCCCGGCCGCCCCAGGCGACGTAGACGCCGGCGCCGAGCTCGACGGCCAGGTCGATGTTGCGCAGGGTCTTGCGCAGGGCGAAGCGGCGCACGTCCCGGTCGTTGGCGGTGAAGCCGCCGTCCTTGAAGACCGGGTGGGTGAAGAGGTTGGTGGTGGCCATCGGCACCTTGAGGCCGGTGCGGTCCAGGGCCGCCCGGAAGCGCTTGACGACGGCCTCGCGCTCGGTCTCCGGGGCGCCGAAGGGGATGAGGTCGTCGTCGTGGAACGTCACGCCGTACGCGCCGAGCTCGGCGAGCCGCTCGACGGACTCGACGGGGTCGAGGGCGGGGCGGGTGGCCTCGCCGAAGGGGTCGCGGCCCTGCCAGCCGACGGTCCACAGGCCGAAGGTGAACCGGTCCTCGGGGACGGGGGAGAAGAGATCCGGCATGGTGTGTCCTTCTCTTGGGATTTGTTTTCTGAGATAACTAATACGGGACGGACGCACCCGGGCGCCAGCCCCGGACGCGAATCGACCCCTTCCGGCCCCTTCGGACCCCAGCCGACGGTCCCGTCTCCCGACCCCGTCGACACATCGAGAAATGAGGTGAGGGCGTGCCCACCAGCCGCTCCGTCGTGATCGGCGTGGACAGCTCCACGCAGTCCACCAAGGCCGCGGCCGTCGACGCCGACACCGGCGAGCTCCTCGGGCTCGGCCGCGCCCCGCACACCGTCACCGGCTCCGACGGCGCCCGCGAGAGCGACCCGGAGGAGTGGTGGACCGCGCTCGTCACGGCCGTCCGCGCGGCCGTACGGGACGCGGGCGTCCCCGCCGCCTCCGTCACGGGCATCGCGGTCGCGGGACAGCAGCACGGCCTCGTCGCCCTCGGCGCCGACGGGCGCCCCCTGCGCCCCGCGCTGCTCTGGAACGACACCCGCTCCGCACCCCAGGCGGCCGCCCTCGCCACCCGCCTCGGCGGCCCCGGGGCCTGGCCGGAGCGCACCGGCTCGGTCCCCGTCGCCTCCATGACCGCCGCCAAGTGGCAGTGGCTCCGCGAGCACGAACCCGAGCGCGCCGCCGCCACCACCGGGGTCCGCCTGCCGCACGACTTCCTCACCGAGCGCCTCACCGGACTCGCCGTGACCGACCCCGGCGACGCCTCGGGCACCTGCTGGTACCGGCCAGGGGACGGTACGTACGACCCCGACGTCCTGGAGCTCATCTCGCTGGACAGCGCCCTGCTGCCCGCCGTCGCCCCCGGCGGCGCCACCCGCGCCGGCACCCTCACCCCGGCCGCCGCCGAGGCCCTCGGACTGCCCCGTACGGTCGCCGTCGCCGCCGGGACGGGCGACAACATGGCCGCCGCCGTCGGCCTCGGCCTCGGCGGCGCGGGACTCCTCGACCACCCGGTCGTCAGCCTCGGCACCTCCGGCACCGTCTTCGCCGCGACCCGCGCCCGGCCGGCCGATCCCGGCCTCGCCGGCTTCGCCGCCGCCGACGGCACCCGCCTCCCGCTGGGCTGCACCCTCAACTGCACCCTCGCCGTGGACCGGTTCGCCACCCTCCTCGGCCTCGACCGCGAGGACGCCCGACCCGGCGACGGGGTCGTCGTCCTGCCGTACCTGGACGGCGAGCGCACCCCCGACCTGCCGCACGCCGCCGGACTCGTCACCGGCCTCCGGCACGGCACCGACCCCCGGGCGATCCTCGGCGCCGCCTACGAGGGCGCGGCCTTCACCGTGCTGCGCGCCCTCGACGGACTCCTCGGCGCCTGCGGCCTCGACCCGGCCGAGCCCGCCGTACGGGACCGTCCGCTGCGCCTGATCGGGGGCGGCGCGCGCGGCAGGGCCTGGACCGAGACCGTCCGCCGGCTCTCCGGCCGGCCCCTGGTCGTCCCCGCCGCCGAGGAACTCGTCGCCCTCGGCGCGGCGGCCCTCGCGGCCGGCGCGGTGACGGGCGCCGACCCGGTGGCCCTGGCCACCGCCTGGGGCACGGGAGCCGGCGAGGTCCTGCCCCCGCTCACCCGCGACGACGCGACCTGGGACCGCGTCGCGGGAGTCCTGTCGGCCGCCACGCCCACCCTGCTGAGCGGCCCCGGCCCGTCGTGAGCTCGACCGCCGACTCCTGTACCGGGCAAGGAGGTTGGCCTAAGCTGACGTGAACGACGGGGGAGGTCCGGATGGTCGCACTACTGGTTCTGTTCGGTGTGCTCGGCGGTGCCGGGGCGCTGATGGCCGTGACGCTGGTGCGCCGCGGCCGGAGTCGTACGGACACGGCCGAGGGGCTGCTCCTGGAGCAGCAGGCCCTGCTCCAGGCCCGCAACGACCGGGTGTCCTTCTCCACCATCGCCGTCCACAACAACCCGCTGACCGCGAGCGACGCGTACCCCCGCCGCGACGGCCGACGCTGAGACGCGGCTCACGGCCGCCGGCGGCGCCGCGTCACCGCCCGGACGGGCGGCCGCTCACCGGCCGTCGAAGAGGTGGGCCAGGCTCGTGGGGGTGAGGCGGATGTCGTCGAAGTCGACCCGGCACCCCTCCCCGACGGGCGACTGGGCCACGATGCCGACCCGTGGGGCACGGGAGCCGTCCAGGGCGAACTGCCGTACCAGGCGCCAGGATCCGCCGTCGTCCGAGACGTGGAAGACGAAGCCCTCCCCGGTCCTGCTGACGCGCAGCCACAGGGCGTCCCCCTCGACGGGACTCCCGAGCGCGTCGTCGGACCGGCCCCGGGTCACGACCGAGTAGACGCTCGGAACCCCGTCGTGCGACTGCTCGAAGGTGAGCTTGGCCCAGTGGTCGTCGTCGGACCAGACGACGAGGGCCCCCGCGTCCCAGGCGGACCGGAAGCCGACGCGGAGCCGGGCCGAGAACTGCCAGTCGCCTTCCGGCGGTTCGGTCAGGGCCACGGCGGCGTCGCGCCGCGCGGCCCCGCCGACCGGGTCCGTGAAGACGTCCGTGTGCGGGGCGGCCGTGACGGTCAGGACGCCTTCGGAGAGGGACCACTCCCGCGGGGCGGTCACCCAGTCCATGGCGAGGGGGAGCGAGTTGTCGACGTTCATGCCGTCATGATCGCGAGCCGGCCGGGAGCGCGCCATGGGATCGGGCAAGGATCCACGAACCGGCACGAAAGTCCAAGCCGCCGACGCCCGCTCCCCGCCACCGGACGGCCCTGCCCTCCGAAGGCCCCGGACCGGCCCCTGACGGGTTCTCGAACCGTCCTCCGGAGGATCGTGAACCGCCTCCGGCAGGCTCTCGAGCCGTCCTCCGGCAGAGGCCCCGAACCGCCGCGCCCGGACCCGTGACCGGTGCCGGGTCCCGCGGCCGCACCGGTCGCGGAACCCGCGTCAGGCCCCGTCCGTGGCGCCCGTCGTGACGCGCCGCTGGTGGACGCGGAGGTGCAGCGTCGCCAGGTCCAGCAGCGGGGTCGCCACGCCCAGGGCGCGGGCCCGGCCGACGAGGTCGCCGAAGAGGTGCTCGACCTCGGTGGGACGGCCCGCCGTCAGGTCGCGGTAGAGGGACGGCACCATCGGCGAACCGGACGCGGACACCACGGCCAGCGTCGCCGCCCGCTCCGCCTCCGGTACGGGGTGCCCTGCCGCGGCGGCGACCGCCGCCGCCTCGTCGAGCTCCGCCGGGCCCAGGGCCGGGCCGCCCGGCACGTCGTACACGTCGCCGATCGTCCCGCTCATCAGGCTCGTCACCGCGCCGAGCGTGGTGACGAACACCCACTTCAGCCACATCGCCGTGATGACGTCCGCCGGCACCGGCGCGTCGATCCCCGCCCCTTCGAGGACCTTCCGGATCCGCTCACGCGCGCGGAGACCGTGCCGTCCTGCTCGCCGAAGGCCAGATGGGCCGGCGGGGCGAGCCGACGGATGTCTCCCGAGTCGTCGAGGGCCGTGACCACCTTGGCCACGCCCCCGAGGACCGCCCGCGCCCCGAAGCGGGCGTTGAGGGCGTCGATGTGGGCGAGACCGTTGAGCAGCGGCACGACCGCCGTGTCCGGTCCGACGACCGGCGCGACGTCCTCGATCGCCGCGGCCAGGCCGGTGGACTTCACCGAGAGCAGGACGAGGTCGTACGGGGTGGCGAGCGCCCCGGCCGTGACGAGCCGGGGGGGCGAGGGTCCACTCCTCGTCCCGGCCCACGATCCGCGGCCCGCGCTCGCGCGGCGCGGCCGCCCGGGCGGGACGGACCAGGAAGGTGACGTCCTGCCCGGCACGGGCGAGCAGGGCGCCGAAGTAGCCACCGGTGGCACCGGCGCCGACGACCAGGATCTTCATCGGTGTGAACCTCTCGTGGGGCGCCCCGCGGGCACGGTGGTGAGGAGCGGGGTGAGCAGCCGGTGCGGTCGGGCGAGGGCCGCCGTCACCGGGTCGTCGTCGGGAGCCGGGGGCCGAGCCCGGGGCCGGGGGCGACCAGGACGTCCGCGACGGGTACGGCCGCGCCGCACCCCGTGCGGCGTCCGTCCGCGTCGAGCGGCGCCTCGTCCCCGGCGTGCAGGAAGACGCGGCGCGGGCCGCCGGCCGCCGCGTGGAACTCCTCGCCCCAGGCGGTGAGGGCGCGCACGGCCGGCCACAGGGCCACGCCCTTGGGCGTGAGCCCGTACACCTCGCGGCGGCCCGTGCCGGTCCCGGGGCCGCGCTCCAGGACCCCCGCCCCGGTGAGGCCGGCGAGCCGATCGGTGAGGACGGCCCGGGGGACGCCCAGGTGCGCGGCGAACTCGCCGAACCGGCGGACGCCGTAGAAGGCGTCGCGCAGGATCAGCAGCGTCCAGCGCTCGCCGACGATCTCCATCGAGCGGGCGAGGGCGCAGGTCTGACCGCGGTAGTCACGCGGAAGGGGCACGGGCGGAGCCCAGCGCGAAAGAGTTCGGTGATTGAACCGTTTTCGCGGCAGGAGTCCGACGGCTGAACCTCCGTCACGGCAGGAGTCCGGTGAGCGAACCTTCGTCACGGTGGAGGTCCGGCGGCTGGACCTCCGTCACGGCCGGAGGTCCGACGACCGGTCGAACCGTTACGGCGCCCGGGACTCCGGGGACCGGCCGTTTCCGGGTGGGGGAAGCGGACGACTAGGCTCTCGCTCACGATGAACCAGCCCACGGAACCCAAGGCCGACAGATCGGGAGTGCGCCGGCACAACCTGAGCCTCGTCCTGCGGACCGTCCACGACGCGGGGGAGACCACGCGGGCCGCGGTCGCCGCCCGCGTCGGCCTCACCAGGCCCGCCGTCTCCTCGCTCGTCGAGCAGCTCCTCGACCTCGGCTTCCTCGTCGAGTCGGGCAAGACGTTCAGCGGGCAGGCGGGACGGCCGGGCACCGTCCTGAAGCCCGCCGACACGGGACCGGCCGGACTCGGCGTCGAGATCAACGTCGACTACGTGACGGTCTGCGTCGTCGACCTGACCGGCACCGACCGGGTGCGGCGCACCGAGCGCCTCGACAACCGCGCGGGCGGCGCGCCCGAGGCCCTGGCCCGGGCCGCCCGTATCACCGCCGAGGCCCTGGACAGGGCCGCCGAACACGGTCTCGCCCCGGCGGGCGCCGGACTCGCCCTGCCCGGACTCGTGTCCGGCGGAACGGTTCGGCAGGCACCCAACCTCGGCTGGCACGAGGCCGACGCCGAGCGGCTCTTCGGCGAAGCCCTCACGGCGCTGCGACCCGGCACCGCGGGCCTCGCCCTGACCTCCGACAACGAGGCCAACATGGCGGCGCTCGCCGAGCTGTGGTCCGGCGGGCTCGGCGACCTCCGCACCTTCCTCCACCTGACGGGGGAGATCGGGGTCGGCGGCGCGATCGTCGTCCACGGCGAACTCCTGCGCGGCGCCCACGGCTTCGCCGGGGAGATCGGCCACCTGGTCGTCGACGCCGGAGGACCGCGCTGCCGCTGCGGCTCACGCGGCTGCCTGGAGCAGTACGCGGGCCAGTCCGCCCTCCTCGCCGCGGCGGACGCCGACGGTGTCCCGGACCTCGTGCGCCGCGCCGAGGCGGCGGAACCGCGCGCCCTCGCCGCGCTCACCGAAGCCGGCCGGATGCTCGGGCGTGCCCTGTCGGGCGCCGTGAACCTCCTCGACCCCGAGGCCGTCGTCCTCGGCGGCATCTACCCGCGTCTGATGCCGTGGCTCGTCCCGGCCCTCACGGAGGAGCTCGCCGCCCGCGTCGTCTCCGGCCTCTGGACCCCGGAGGCGGGCCGCCTGCGCCCGGCCTCCGCCGCCACCGACGCGTCCCGCGGCGCGGCGGCCCTCGTCCTCCACGACGTCCTGGCCGATCCGCTGGCGTACGCGCCGGGGGCCTGACGGGCCCTTCGGCCCGCCGGCGTACGCGCCGGCGGCTGGGCCTGACGGAGCCGTCGACCCGCTGGCGTACGCGCCGACGGCGGGTCCGACGAGACGGCGAGGCCGGCCGGGCAGGACCTCACCGCCGGGCGTCCGCCCGGTGGCGTGACCGCGGGGGACCCCGTTCAGTGGCGTGACCGCCCGGCGCCCGCTCGGCAGCTGACCGCCCGGCGCCCGCTCGGAAGCATGACCGCCGGGCGCCCGTTCAGTGGCGTGACCGACCGGCGGGGGCCGTCCGCGGTTCGACGAACGGTCGGGTCAGGTGGGCCGTCGCGAGCACCGCCCCGCTGTCGGCGGCGCGCGCGAGCAGCTCCTCGCGCGAGGCACGGGCGGTGCCCGGATCGCGTTCGTGGGCGTAGGCCACGGCGGGGGCGACGAGCTGGACGGCGTGCACGAGGAGGTCGCCGGTGACCAGGACGTCCCGGCCGTCCGACCGTTCGACCAGGACGGACTGATGCCCGGGGGTGTGTCCGGGGGTCGGCAGCAGCGTGACACCGGGGCGCAACCGGTGCCTCCCGTCGACCTCGTACAGTTGTCCCGCCGTACGGAGCGGCTCCACCACCCAGTCCCACACGGGGTCCCGCCGGTCGAGGGCGGCGGTCTCGGCGCGCTGGACGACGTACCGGGCGCGCGGGAAGAAGGGCTGCCCTGCGGCGTCGGCGGCCCAGCCGGTGTGGTCCTCGTGCAGGTGCGTCAGGACCACGGTGTGGACGTCGGCCCGGTCGATCCCGGACGCCGTGAGCAGCTCGGGCAGGCCACCGGGCACGGGGCACCAGGGCGCTCCCGGGCCCTCGGCGGGGCCGACGCCCGCGTCGACCAGCGTCCACCCCGTACCGCCGGGGTCGGCGACGGCGAAGCAGCGGAAGGCCAGCCGCCAGGTGTCCTCGGGGCCGAACGCCTCCGGGTCGAGCGCGGCGGCCGCCGCCCACTCCGCCGCGCCGGCCCCGGGAAAGGCGTCCCGCGCCGTCTTGAAGAACACCCCCGTGGCGTCGAGGAGCGCCGTCACCGGGCCCCTCCGTGCCGTCACCGGGCCCATGTGCGCCGTCACCGGATCCACCGTGCCGTCACCGGGCCCGTCCATGCCGTCGTCGGGCCCCTCCGTGCCGCCACCGGGCCCCTCCGTGCCGTACCGCCGCTCTGAGACATGACGCCGACTCTGCCACCACGACTCCCCCGGCATCCAGCAGACCGGCGCTCTCATCCGGCTCTCACGCGGGACTTATCCCGTCATCACGCGCCGCCCCTAGCTTCACGCCCATGTTCTTCACCTACCTCCGGCGCGAACTGCGCCGCCGCAGAAAGGCGGCGCTCGTCGTCGCCTCCGGGCTCGCGCTCGGGATCGCGCTGGTCATCGTCGTCAACTCCGTCTCCTCCGGCATGAACCGGGCCCAGGGCAAGGTCCTGGAGTCGCTCTACGGGCTCGGCACCGACCTGACGGTGACCAAGGCGCGGGACCTGCCCGAGGACGGCGCGCCGGCGCAGCGGCCCCGGTTCGAGTTCCAGGGCAAGGAGGAGGGCGAGGAGCAGAGCAGCGACCGGCTGATGGTCCAGGGCTTCCAGACCCTGGCGGACTCCACCGTGGCCACGGTGGGCCGGCAGCCCGGCGTCGACCGGGCGGTGGGCGGGCTCAGCCTCGTCAACCTGAAGATCAACGGCGAGTTCGAGCGGGGCCGGATCCAGCGGGGTCAGGCCCAGCCGGGCGCCGGAACCGGCGGAACGAGCGGGCCCGGTGGGGCAGGCGGCACTGTCGGCGGCCCCGGCGACACCGTCACCGGCGGCGGCGCGGCCTTCGACGTCGACTCCTTCACGCTCTACGGCACCGACGTCACCGCGCCCGACCTCGGTCCCCTCACCACCTCCACGGTCTCCCAGGGCCGTACGTTCAAGGCCACCGAGACCGACGCGAAGGTCGCCGTCGTCGACAGCGCCTACGCCAAGGAGAAGGGACTCGCCGTCGGTGACGAACTGACCGTCAAGGCGGTGAAGTTCGAGATCGTCGGCATCGCGACCGCCGACCGGGGACAGGCCGCCGCCCAGGTCTACCTGCCGCTGAAGCAGGCACAGACCCTCTCCGCCTCCGCCGCCGAGGTCACCACGATCTACGTGAGGGCGACCGACTCGACGCGGATCGACGCGGTCAAGACCGCGATCCAGAGGAACGTCTCCGGCACCACCGTCACCACCTCGGCCGACCTCGCCCGGACGGTCTCCGGCTCGCTCGACACCGCGGCCGACCTCGCCTCGAACGTCGGCAGGTGGCTCTCGTACGCCGTGCTGCTCGCCGCCGTCCTCGTCGCCGGACTCCTCACCTCCTCCGCCGTCACCCGCCGGGTCCGCGAGTTCGGCACGCTCAAGGCGCTCGGCTGGAAGAGCGGCCGGGTCACCCGCCAGGTGGTCGGCGAGGCCCTCGTCAACGGTGTCATCGGCGGCGCCCTCGGCATCGCGATCGGCCTCGCGGGGGCGTACGCCGTGACCGTCGCGAGCCCCACCCTGTCCGCCGAACTCGGCCCTGCGGGCGGCGGTTTCGGCGGTGGCGGACGCGGCGGCACCGTCTTCGGCGGCGGGCCGGGCGACACGGCCGCCGGCAGGACCGTCGACATCGCCCTCACCGCCCCGGTCTCCCTCACCACCGTGGGGCTCGCCGTCCTCCTCGCCCTCGGCGGCGGCCTCGTCGCGGGTGCCTTCGGCGCGTGGCGTGCCTCGCGGCTGCGCCCCGCCGACGCCCTGCGCCGCGTCGCGTAGCCGCCCCGACCCACCCACGTATCCCAGGAGTCGCACCGTGTACGAACTCATCGGCGTCACCAAGCAGTACAGGCGGGGGCAGGAGAGGATCGACGCCCTCGCCGGGATCGACCTCACCCTCGACCAGGGGGACCGGCTGGTCATCCAGGGCCCCACGGGCGGCGGCAAGTCCACCCTCCTCCAGATGCTCGGCGGCCTCGACCGTCCCACCTCCGGGCAGGTCCTGCTCGACGGCACCGACCTCGCCGCGCTCTCCGAGCGGAGGCTGACGGCCGTACGCGGCCAGAACATCGGCTTCGTCTTCCAGAGCTTCAACCTCATCCCCACCCTCACCGCGCAGGAGAACGTGGAGACCGCGCTCGTCCCGCTCGGCGTCCGGCCCGCCGAGCGCCGGAGCCGGGCCGCCGAGGCACTGGAATCGGTCGGGCTCGGCGAACGCGCCGGCCACCTGCCGTCCGAGCTCTCCGGCGGCCAGCAGCAGCGGGTCGCGATCGCCCGCGCGCTGGTGAAGCGGCCGAAGGTGCTGCTCGCCGACGAGCCCACCGGAAACCTCGACGAGTCGATGCGCGACGAGATCGTCGACCTGCTCGAAGGGCTCTGGAAGGAGCACGGGCTGACCTTCGTCATGGTCACCCACGACAGCGCCATCGCCCGCCGGGCGCCCCGCCTCGCCACGATCCGCAAGGGCCGGATCACGATCAAGGAGAACCGCCCGGCGGCCTCGCGGGCCCCGGCCGAGGCCTGACCGGCGGCGCCGTCCGGGGGCCGTCCCGGCGCCGGGACCGACCGGGCGGACCGCCCCGCCCGCCGGGGCCGCGAAGTCCTGGCCCGCGGGGCGGCCCTCCGGCCGGGAGCGGACTGGTTGTCAGTGGCTGCGCCTACCGTTCTCACCATGACGACGACGACCTATCTGGAGCTGTCGCAGGACGGCGGCGGTGCCCACAAGTTCTACGAAGTGACCGTGGACGACCTCGCGGTGTCGGTCCGCTACGGCCGGATCGGCACGGCGGGGCAGACCCAGCGCTCCACGTTCCCGACGCAGGCGAAGGCACAGGCCGCCGCGGCGAAGAAGCTGGGCGAGAAGGTCCGCAAGGGGTATGCCCCCGCCGTGCGCGGGCAGCGGGCCGCCCGCGCCGTGACACGCCGCGAGGTGACCTCGGCGCCGTCCACCGCGCGCGCCGTGGCCCCCGTGCTCTGGCGCTTCAGGACCGGCTCGGCCGCCTTCGGCATCCACGTCGACGAGGAGCGCTGCTGGGTGGGCAACCAGGCGGGGGACGTGTTCACCCTCGACCGCACCGGCGAGGTGCAGGCCCGGTTCAGCCTGCCGGACGGCGTCAAGTGCCTGGTCGCCGACGACTTCTGGATCTACGCGGGCTGTGACGACGGCAAGGTGTACGACCTGTCGTCCAAGCTGCCCTTCGCCGCGTACGACATCGCCACCGACGTCGACATCTTCTGGCTCGACATCCACGAGGGCGTCCTGCACGTCGCCGACCGGTCGGGCCGGCTCACCGTCATCGACCACGAGGACGAGCACCAGTGGGCGCGCGGCGGCCAGGGCGAGCACGCCTGGATGGTCCGGGCCGACGGGGACGCCGTCTACTACGGGGACACCCGGGGCGTCGCCGCCCACGCGCCGGACGGCGGCGGCGAGCTGTGGCACACGGCCACCGAGGGCGCGGTCCTCTTCGGTTGGCAGGAGGACACCGCGGTCTACGCGGGCACGGGGCGCAGGAAGGTCCAGCGGCTCGCGAAGAAGGACGGCCGCGTCGAGGCGGTGTACGCCTGCGACAGCCCGGTGTACTCCTGCGCCACCTCGCCCGGCGGCCGGTTCGTCTTCGCCGCCGACTCGGCCTCCTCCGTCTACTGCTTCGCGGAGGACGGCACCCGGCTGTGGAAGCTCGGCACGGGAGGGGGTTCGGCGCTCTCCATGCAGTACCGCGACGAGCGGCTCTACCTGGTGACCACGGACGGTTCGCTGGTGTGCGTGGACGCGAGCGAGACGGCGATCGAGGCCGCCCAGGGGGGCACGGTGCCGGTCGCCCGGGACATCAAGCTCGCCGCGGCCCTGCCGGTGTACGAGCCGGCGACGACCGTGACCGCCGTGAGCACCGTCAGCGACGCCCCGGCCGGTTCGATCGTCGTGGAGTGTGTGAACGAGTCGGGCAGGACCCGGGTGAGAGTCGTCTCCCAGGGCTACGACTCCGGGTGGAACGTGCAGTTCCCGAGGGCGATCAGGGAGCCCGGAGCGCGGTACGTGGTCGACGCCCTGCACGCCGCCGCGGGCGGCTTCTACCGGGTCCGCGGCGACATCCGGCGGCTGCTGTGACGACGGGGACCGGGGGAGGAGGGGCAGGGGGCGCGGGAACCGGCGGCGGCGGGACCTTCGAGGCGGCCACCGGCGACGGCCCGCCGGTGCCTCCGGCCGAGGCCGAGCAGCGGTCCCGGGAGATCAGGGCCGCCCTCGACGGACTGCTCCAGATCAGACGGCTGACCCTGCGCCAGGGCGGCGATCCGGCGGCCGTGCCCGCCGACTGGGAACGCCGGCGGCCGGTCCGCGCGGTGGCCCTCGCCCTGGAGTCCGGCGGGATCGCGCCCTCGTCGGTGGACGCCTCGGGCGCGCGGACCGGCACCGGGTACCGGGTCAGGGCGGGGGACCGGCCCGAGACGGCCGTGGTGGAGTGGCTGGGCCCACCGGGCTCGGGCGCCGCACAGGAGGAGGCCGCGGCCCTCGGCGCCTGCGTCACGGCCCTGGCGCGGCTCGGCTGGGAGGCCCTGCTCTACCGGGGCCCGCGCGGACGCCGCTTCCTGGAGGTGGAGCCCATGGGGAGCTGAGCCCCGGGGGCCGGGGCCCGAAGGCCCCTGGACCGGGCGGGGTTCAGGCGATCGAGGCGGAGACGATCGCCGAGACCGCGATGTTGCAGGAGGCGGTCACCCAGACCGCCGGGTGCGGCTCGGGGTCGACCAGGGTGGCGCCCAGCTTCCCCGGCGTGACCAGGTCCACGACCAGGAAGGCCACGGCCATCATCACCAGGCCGAGGAGCCCGAAGGCGGCCGTCGAGACGAGGCCCTTGCCGAAGTCGTCGTACGTCGTCCAGATCGAGGTGAAGACGATGCCGCCGATGCCGAGGAGCGCCGAACTCAGCAGGACCGCGGCGTTGCGGTTGCGGTCCTCCCAGATCTGGCGCCCGAGCTTCCCGGGGGTCAGCAGGTCCACGAGCACGATGCCGAGGATCAGCAGGACCACGCCGAGGGCGCCGTAGGCGCCGGCCCGGCCGAGGCCGTTGACGATGTCGCTCATGGTGTGCCGGCTCCGCAAGGTCACGATCACGGGGGATCGGTGGTCAAGGACCGGCAAAATGTAGCGCACGCGTCAACAGCGCCCGCCGCCCGCCCGGGAATCGGGCGGACGGCGGGCGCGACACGGGCCCGGCGGAACCGCGGCGTCAGGCTCCCGGCGGAAGGTTCCTGGCACGTGAGCGGACCATGAAGGCCGTGACGATCTCGGCCGCGCCGACGGCGACGAGCCAGATGCCGCCGAGAAGCATCAGCACCGCCGCCGACTCCAGCGGGGCCACGATGAGGACGACACCGGCGAGCGCGTTGACGACGCCGAGGAAGATCTGCCAGCCGCGCGCCGGGATCGCGGGGTCGGAGACCGCCGCGACGGTCTCGGTGATGCCCCGGAAGAGCCAGCCGATGCCGATCCATATCGCGAGCAGCAGGATCGACTGCATCGCGCCCCGGAAGCAGAGCAGACCGAGCAGGATCGAGAGGGCGCCGCTGATGAAGGCCATGACGCGCAGCGCGGTGCTCGTATGCGTACCGAAGGCGGCGATCAGCTGCGTCACCCCGCTGAACAGCAGGTAGAGACCGAAGAGCACGCCGGCCACGAGCAGTGAGGCGCCCGGCCAGACCAGCACGAGGACGCCGAGGACCAGCGCCGCGAGCCCGGCGACGAGCAGCGCCTGCCAGGCGGCTCCCGCGAGCGCGCCCAGCGGGCCGGGCGTTATGTCCCGCTGTCGCGGGCGGTCATGAGTCTGTGTCATGGACGGTCTCCGTCCTTTCGCGAGGGTGGGGCACGGGCCGGAGCGCGGGGGCACGGGTGCGGCGGAAGAGCGCCATCTGCTCGACCCCGGAGGAGCCCGCACGGACGGCGACGGCCCACCCACTAAAGCAAGGGCGAACAGATGGCGCAAAAGGTACTCAAGCGGAGTATTCGGCCGAGCTCCGGCAGGCGGGGACCGGCAGGGGCGACGACAGTGGACGACATACGTGTCCGCCCTCCCGCACTGGAGAAACACATGGGCCACCTCAACCGACGCGACCTCGGACTCCTCGTCCTGCGGGTCGGCACCGGTGCCGTACTCGCCGCGCACGGGACCCAGAAGCTCTTCGGATGGTTCGGCGGGGGCGGCGTCGAGGGCACCAGCAAGGCGATGGAGGCCATGGGCTTCCGGCCCGGCCGGCAGAGCGCCGTCGCCGCCGGTCTCGGCGAGGCGGGCGGCGGAGCGCTGCTCGCCCTCGGCCTCGCCACCCCGGCGGCCGGCGCGGCGGCCGCCGGAGCGATGGCGGGAGCCGTCGCCGTCCACGCCCCGGCCGGTTTCTTCGCCCAGGGCGGCGGCTACGAGTACCCGGCGTTCCTCGGCTTCGTCGCCGCCGCGATCGGCGTCACCGGCGCCGGCCGGTACTCCCTCGACCATGCCACGGGACATGTCGTCGACCGTCCCTGGGTGGTGGCCACCGCCTTCATCGGCACCGCGCTCGCCGCCGCGGCCGTGGTCGGCCGCCGAGCCGAGGAGCAGTCCGCCGCCACGCCCCCCGAGCCGGAGCCGGAACCCGCGTGACGGACCGGCCGAACGGACCCCGCTCGGACTGGCCGAACGGACCCCGCTCGGGCCGGGCGCCGGGCCCTGCCCGGCGCGGTGACGGACCCGTCCGGCCGTGAAGACGGGCCCCGTTCGCCGCCTGAGCCGACGGACCCCGTCCCTCAGGCCCCGGCGGTGCCGGAACCGGCAGGACCCGGTCGGCCCCGGCGACGGACCACGTCCGTCGAGGCCTCCGACGGGGAATCCCACCCCTCCATCGACGGGGAATCCCACCCCTCCATCGACGGGGCCCGCACGCGACCGTCGCCGGGGAGGGTTAGGCTCGCCGCAGAGGAAGGGACGGCCGCCGCGCATGAAGATCGATCTGACGGACACCGACTCCAGCAGCATCAACAAGGCGATCCTGCGAGGCCGCAGGGCCGTCGGCACCCCCGCCGTCGGGGCCGTGCTCACCCTCCTCGTCGTCACCGACGAGGAGAACGCCTACGACGCGGTCAGAGCGGCCAACGAAGCCTCCAGGGAGCATCCCTCCCGCACCCTCGTGGTCATCAAGCGCCACGCCCGCTCACCCCGCGAGCGCCACGAGAGCCGGCTCGACGCCGAGGTACGGCTCGGTACCGACGCCGGTTCGGGCGAGACGGTACTGCTCCGGTTCCACGGCGAACTCGGCGCCCGCGCCGACTCCGTGGTCCTGCCGCTGCTCCTTCCGGACGCGCCCGTGGTCATCTGGTGGCCCGTCGACGCCCCCGAGGTGCCCTCCCGCGATCCGCTGGGCTCGCTCGCCCAGCGGCGTATCACCGACATGTACGCGGTCGAGGACCCCCTCTCCGCGCTGGAGAGCAGGGCCGTCTCCTACGCCCCCGGTGACACGGACCTCGCCTGGACCAGGCTCACCCCGTGGCGTTCGATGCTGGCCGCCGCGCTCGACCAGGCCCCGGGCACCGTGACCTCGGCCGCCGTCGAGAGCGAGGCGGAGAACCCCAGCGCCGAACTCCTCGCCCGCTGGTTCGAGGTCAGGCTCGGCGTCCCCGTCGACCGGATCGTCAGCGGCGGACCCGTCGTCACGGCCGTGCGCATGGGCACCGCCGACGGCGAGATCCGCATCGACCGGCCCGAAGGCCCGGTGGCCAGGCTCACGATCCCCGGCCAGCCCAGCCGGGTCCTCGCCCTGAAGGTGCGGACCACCGCCGAGCTGATCGCCGAGGAACTCCGCCGCCTCGACCCCGACGAGGCCTACGCGGCCGCCCTGCGCGGCCGCGCCTGACACCTGGCCCCGGGCGGTCGGCCCTCGGGCGTGGAGGCCGCGGGAAAGTGACGCCATGCCGCGCGGAATACCCGCGCGCCGGCACGGATCCGCGTCCGGCACGGATCCGCGTCCGGACGGCGGGCCGGCCCGTCGGATCAGCCGCGCAGCTTCCCCGGCAGCCAACGGAGCTGGGCCGCCTGCTGGAAGGCACCGCCGCCCTCGTGGTCGTTGAAGTCGTACACCTCGATCGCCTTCTCGTCCTCGGCATACGCGTTGAAGGCCGCGAACACCGTCGACGGCGGGCAGGTCAGATCCTCGAGAGCCGTCGAGAACAGGGCCGGGGCCGTGGCCCGGGCCGCGAAGTGGACCCCGTCGAAGTAGGCGAGCGTCTCCCGCACCTGCCGGACCCGGCCGCGGTGCGCCTTGAGGTAGGTGCCGATCTCGCGGTACGGCGTGCGGTCCGTGACCGTCGTCGCACGCGGGAAGTCGCACAGGAACGGCACGTCCGGCACCACCGCGACCAGGTTCCGCACCAGCCCCGCCACGGCCAGCGTGATCCCGCCGCCCTGGCTGACACCGGTCACCGCCGTGCGGCTCGCGTCCACCAGAGGGTGCGAGCGGGCGGCCTCCACGGCACGGACCGCGTCGGTGAAGAGCCGCCGGTAGTAGTAGGTGTACGGATCCTCGACGCCGCGCGTCATGAAGCCGGGGGACGACGGCGCGCTGCCCACGGGGTCCGGGGTGTCACCGGTGGCCCAGCCGCTGCCCTGCCCGCGCGTGTCCATCACGAAGTGCGCGAACCCGGCCGAGGCCCAGAGCAGATGGGTGTGCGGAAGGCCGCGCCCACCGCCGTACCCGAGGAACTCCACGACGACCGGCAGCGGTTCGGTCGTGCCGGCCGGCAGGACGAACCAGCCCTTGACCGGCTGCCCGTCGAAGCCGGCGAAGGTCACGTCGAACACCTCCACCGCGGAGAGCCCCGTCGAAACGGCCTCGAAGCGCGCCCCGAGCTCGTGCGCGCGGGCCTCACCGAGGGTCTTCGCCCAGAAGGCGTCGAAGTCCTCGGGCTCCACCGACGCGCTGCGGTAGGTGCGGAGTTGATCGAGGGGCAGGTCGAACCGAGTCATGAGAACCGCCTGGTGAGTCACCCGTTGAGGGAGGGTCGCGTTCGATATCTCGACCGGTCCACCCCGGCCTTCCCCACCCTAGCCAGTGGATGCGGTGCCGATCACCCCCGACCCCCGACCCCTGGCCCCCGCCCCCCCGCGCCCGACACCGAGCCCGGCGTACGGACCGGACCCGGGATACGGGCCACGCGCCCGGCGCGACCCCGCGTCCCCGTCCGGTGGACACTCCGCGCGCCCGACGGCACGTGAGGGCCGTCGGGCCGGTCACCCGTGACATCCTCGGACGAACCGCCCACACCGCGTCCGGCCGTGGGTCTTCCTCGTCCTGCGCGGAGGGACACCATGCTCATCAGCCATGCCGTACGTCACCAGGTCCTGCACGTGACGCTCCACCGCGACCTGGACGTCACCAACCGGGCCGCCGGCGCCCTGCAGATCCAGGCCCTCGTCCAGGCACACCGTCCCACCCGGGTGGTCATCGCCGTCCCGAGCGCCGATCCCACCCCGGCCACCCTCAGCACTCTCGCCCGCGCCCACCGCATGTGCGAGAGCCTGGGCATCCCGCTCTCGCTCAGCGGGGCGAGCACCCGCACCCGCCGGCTCCTGGACGTCTCCGGAGAGTGAACCCGCGCCGGCGGATGAATCGCGCGCCGAAGGACGCACACGCGCCGACAAGGGTGCCGGAGGCGCCGCTCGCACCCGTTTGGAGCGGGCACCTGCGGGCACCGCTCGGGTGATCGGAAGTGCCGGCTCCGTACGCCGTGATCCGGGAGGAGAAGGCCATGCGTGCACGGGACCTCGCCGAGCCCTACCCCTTCGTGAGCACGGACGACGACGCCATGGACGGGGCCCGGCTGCTGGCGGAGCGGTCGCTGCCCGCTCTGCTGGTCCTCGACTCCGACGGTCAGCCGTTCGCCGTCGTGCCCGGCTCTCAGCTGATCCGGCAGCTCGTCCCCTCCTACATCGCCGAGCAGCCCGCGCTGGCCGCGGCCGCCCGGCACCAGCCCGACGGGGGACTCGGGGAACAGCTCGACGGGCTCACGGTGGCCGACTGGGCGCCGCGCCACCTGTATCCGCCGCCCCTGGTCGGACCCGACGCCCTGCCGATGGAGGTCGCGGCGCTCATGGCCAGGACCCACAGTCCGCTGGTCGCCGTCGTCGAACGGAACGGCGACCAGGTCACGCTGCTTGGCACGGTCACGGCCGCCCGCCTGATGGAGTACTTCATCGCGGCGGCTCCGTGACGGCGCTGCGTTCCCACGGGCGCGGAGCCCGGCGGCCGGCACGCCCCCCGCACGCCGCGCGACCCGTCACCGAGTGCTCCGGCGGCGACGGGTCGCTCCGCGGCCACACCGGGCAGGGTTGCCCGGGCGCGCCGGGCAGGCGGAGAATCATGTCGTCGGGAAACTGGGCACCCAGGACCACGGGACCGTCCCCGACGCGGCGAGGTGAGGCGTCATGGATGCGGCATTCCGTATCTCGGTGAAGCGTTACGGGCCCACCCTGCGTCTGGCTCCGGCAGGAGAGCTCGACGGTGAGGGCCGCGCCGCTTTCGAGCGGGCGGAGCGCGCGGTCGACGACGGCGTCGTGGTGGTGGCCTGCGGCATGGAGCACGTCCCGTTCATGGACGCCGCCGGACTGCACTGCCTGCTCGACTTCGCGGAGCGACTCGACGCCCGGGGCGTGGCGGTCTTCTTCTTCCACTGGCGCAGTCAGCCCCTGCACCTGCTCGATCTCGTCGACGTCTGCTCACCGGCGAGCGGGAGCGGCCGGCGCTCGTGGGCGTCCGCGACGGCCGCGCTGCGCCGCGACCTCGGCACGCGCGCGTACACGGGCCGGGCCCGCGGAGCCGTAGCGGCCGGTTTCGACCGGGTGACGGGCGGGGTGCGGGTGCGCAGCGGTCGCTGACGGCGGTCCGGCCACCGGAGGGCGTCCCCGCCGGGGGGGGGGGGGGGGGCCCCACGGCCGGACCGCTACTTGAGTGCGTACATGCGGATGACCACGGCATCGTCGCCGTCCGGGCGGGCGAGGCCGACGAAGACCGTCTCCGCGAGCCAGCGGTGGGTGGGGGCGTCCGTACGGAAGACCGGCGAGGTGCGGTAGTAGTGGCCGGCCTCGGAGACCTGCACCTCCCCGTCGAACTGGTCCGGGGTGTCGGCCTTGGGCCGGTAGTAGCCGCGGTTGACGATGTCGATCACGGCTCCGTCCTCCGCCTGGAGCAGGTAGCGGGCCTCCAGCTCGCACACCTCCCCGCGCGTGCTGCTCCAGTCGCCTCCGCCGGGAAGGACCTTCCCGCGCAGGCGGGGGCCGTCCACGGTGCCCCCGGTGATGGGGGTGAACTCGGTGGCCTCTCCGTCGCCGTTGCCGATGTGCAGCGTTTCGGACACCTCGGCGCGGATCTCGAACGCGAAGTCGAGGGCGGGAGTGAAGGGCATGGTGGTTCTCCGCTTCTGTGAGGGGACGGCGCACCCGAAGCCCCGGTGCGATCCGGCCACGTCTTGCTCTTGACGCGTTAGCTCACCAGATGCAAGCGTGACATGCAACAGTGTTATATGACGTTCGTTTATGACGGCTCGTCGGCGTGTCTCGTCTCTCCCCCCATGCCGAGCGTCCCCTCTCTCCTCACTCCTCTCGACTCCCCTCGGCAAGGAGCATCAGCTATGGCTGCGAAGAAATCGGTGCTGGCGTTGCTCACGAGCGCGGGACTGCTGGCCGCCACGGCCTGCACCAGCTCGTCGAACGGAAACGGCACTGCCCCCAGGCCCGGACGTCTGACCACCACCACGGCACCCGGAACCGCCGAAGTGGACCGGGTCACCTGGGCGCTGCCCTACGGTGAACCGACGACGCTCGACCCCGCGAAGATCGGCGACTACTCGCCCCAGACGGTCGAAGCCAACCTCTGCGACACCCTGACCCGGATGAACGCGGACTTCTCCCTGAGCCCCGGCCTCGCCCGGAAGATCACCTGGACCGACGGCCACACCCTGGTTCTCGACCTTCGCCCCGGTGTCACCTTCTGGGACGGCTCGGCCATGACCCCCGCTGACGTGATCCACAGCCTGGAACGACAGCGGGACCCCCGGACGCAAGCCCTGTACGGGAACTACCTGGCCGCCGTGACCTCGATCAAGGCCACCGGCCCCCACCAGGTGACACTGCGGACCAGGGGGTACGACCAGACGCTCCCCAAGGCGCTGTCCACGTCGTTCGGCGCGGTCAGCCAGAAGGCGTACACCGAGAAGGCGGGCCCCGCCTACGGAACCGCCAAGGGCGGCCTGATGTGTACGGGACCGTTCAAGCTGGGCTCCTGGAAGTCCGGCAACGGCATCACCCTGGAACGCAACGACGCCTACTGGGACACCAGGCTCAAGCCGAAGGCGAAGCAGGTCGAGTTCCAGTTCATCACCAACAGCAACACACTCACCGGCGCGCTGCTGTCCGGCGAGGTGGACGGCACCTACGAGCTGCCGCCCAGCAGCGCCACCGCGCTCGGCAAGGCCGGCAACGGCGCCGTGCACCTCGGCCCGTCGACCCAGAACGTGCTGCTGATCCCCGCCAACGCCGAGTCGCCCGCGGCCGACCGCAAGCTGCTGGACGCCCTGTCCCTGGTCATCGACCGCGACGCGCTGATCAGGAACGTCTTCGGCGGTGACGCCACCACCCTGAAGTCCCTCGTCCCGCCGCTGACCTGGCGCGGGGACAAGGCCGCCGATCGGTTCGACGCCGCCTACGCCGCGCTGCCCGACGTCCCGAAGCCGGACGCGGAGAAGGCGAAGAAGCTGGTCGCGCAGGCCCGCCCCGTCCCGCGTCCGCTGGTGGCCGCCATCCCCGCCGGCGACCAGCGCGGACTGCAAGCACTGACATTCATCCAGGCCGCGGCCAAGAAGATCGGCGTCGGCATCGAGATCAAGCAGCTCCAGCCCACGGAGATGTCCTCGCTCTTCTACGACCCCTCGGTCCGCAAGGGCCTCGACCTCATCCTCACCTTCGGCTACGTCACGATGCCCGACCCGACGTCCTACGTGGCCGAGAGCGTCACCCCCCGTGGCCTCTTCAACTGGACGGGCTACGACAACCCCGAGGTGACCCGGCTGCTCGACCGGGCCCGCACCTCCTCCGACCCCGCGGCCTCGGCCAAGGCGTACGCCGAGGCCCAGGCCCTGTTCACCCCCACCACCCCGGCGGTGTTCCTGGCCACCACGCACGAGCGGATGTTCATGAACAAGCGCGTCAGTGGCGCGCCTGCCTCCTTCGCCTACATGAGCATGCCGTGGGCCGCCCACCTCGGCGGCACCGCCAAGTGACCGCCAACCCTTCGAACCAGGAGACGACGATGACCGACACCACCGGCGGCACGCCGTTGTGGGACCACTCGGCCGCCGAACTGGCCGCCGGCATCCGCGCGAAGACGTTCTCGGCGACCGAGGTCGCCGAGGCGTTCCTCGCCCGCATCGACGAGACCAACCCGGCGCTCAACGCCCTCGTGGACATCAGGCCCGAGGAAGCGCTCGCCCAGGCCGCCGCCGCCGACGCGGCGGTCGCGGCCGGCGGGGACCTGCCCCCGCTGCTCGGCGTCCCGGTGTCCACCAAGATCAACACCTCGCAGCGCGGCCACGTCAGCTCGCACGGGGTCCCGGCCTGGGCCGGCGCCGTCGCCCAGGACGACGCCGTCTGTATCGCCGGTCTCCGCGACGCGGGGGCGACGCTGATGGGCCGCAGCAACAGCCCGGCCTTCGCCGTGCGCTGGTTCACCGGCAACGACCTGCACGGCAAGACGCTCAACCCGTGGCACCCCGGCCACACCCCGGGCGGCTCCTCGGGAGGCGCCGCCGCGTCGGTCGCCGCCGGCATGACCCCCATCGCGCAGGGCAACGACATCGGCGGTTCCGTCCGCTTCCCCGCGTACTGCTGCGGCGCCGTCGGTCTGCGTCCCACCATGGGGCTCGTCTCCGGGGTGGAGCCGCGCGGCGCGGAGGAGTTCGACAGCCCGCTGTCCTTCCAGACCATGGCGGTCCACGGGGCGCTGGGCTGGACCGTCGACGACGTCCGGCTCGGTCTCCACGCCATGGTGAGCCCGGACCTGACCGACCCCGTGGGCCTCCCGGTGCGCCCGCCGCTGGGCGTGCCCGGCCGGGTCAAGGTGGCGGTCGTCCGCGACGCCGGCGGCGCCAGGCCGCATCCCGGCGTCGACGCCGCCATCGACGACGCGGCCCGCTGGCTCGGCGAGGCCGGCCACGAGGTGGAGGAGGTCGAGCTTCCCCTCCTCGGTGAGGCCGCCCGGCTGTGGTCGCTCCTGCTCTACCAGGAGCTGAAGACGATGATGTCCGAGATCGAGCGGTTCGGTGACGACACCGTGTGCGTCTCGCTCGCCGCCTCGTTCACCGCCGCCGCGGAGACCTGGGGCGAGCAGCCCACCCTCACCGACTACATCCGGGGCTACGCCCGCCGCGGCACCCTCATCAGCCGCCTCCAGCAGTTCCTGGGCCAGGACCGGATCGTGCTGACGCCGGTGTGCGCCGAGCCGCCGTTCGAGCAGGACGCCGACCTCGCCGGCGACGCCCGGGTGAGCGAACTCCTGGCGGCGCAGTGGCCGATGCAGGCCGTGCCCGTCCTCGGGTTCCCCGCCATCTCCGTACCCACCGGACTGCGCGACGGGCTGCCCTCGGGCGTCCAGCTGATCGGCGGACGCTTCCAGGAGGACCTGCTGCTCCACGTCGCCACGGCGATCGAGGCCCGAGCCACGCGAACCCGGCCGACCCTCTCCTGGGCGCAGGCCGGCTGACCGCCCGCCCCGACCCTCCGACGGCGTGCCCCGGCGGTCTGACCCCACCGCCCGGGCACGCCGGTCCCATTACCAGGAAGAGCC